>NZ_CAMLOV010000171.1 GCF_946481715.1 uncultured Mucilaginibacter sp.
TTAACCTTTAACCTTTAACCTTTAACCTTTAACCTTTAACCTTTAACCTTTAACCATTCAAACTTTTCCAACCTTTCTAACTTAAAATAAATACCGTATTTTTGCAAGCAAATGGGCGATTATCAACTACAGGTTACTATCGATCAGGATTCGGGCTTTTGCTTTGGGGTGGTATACGCCATTGATATGGCCGAGGAAATATTGGCCGAAGATGGCTATTTGTATTGCCTGGGCGATATTGTGCATAATGATGAGGAAGTTGACCGCCTAAAGGCATTGGGGCTGCGCATTATAGAACACGCCGACCTGGTGGGGCTACACGATGAGAAAGTGCTGATACGTGCGCACGGCGAAGCCCCCGAAACCTATAAAATTGCCTTAGAGAATAATATCACGCTGATTGATGCCAGCTGCCCGGTGGTGCTTAAGCTGCAAAACCGCATCAAAACATCGTACGATAATAACGAGAAGATACTGATTTTTGGCAAGCATGGCCATGCCGAAGTGGTGGGCCTTGAGGGCCAAACCAATGGCAATGCGCTGGTTTTTCAGGACATAAGCGAACTGGATAACGCCGATCTCCCCGCCAACTTTACCCTGTACAGCCAAACTACCAAAAGCATGGAAAAATTTTACCATGTGAAGGATGAGTTGCTGAGCCGTGGCTACGAAGTAAAGGCTAATGATACCATTTGCCGACAGGTAAGCAACCGCGATAAGGACCTGCCCGCCTTTGTGGCAAAATTTGATAAGATAGTGTTTGTATCGGGCAAAAAATCGAGTAACGGCAAGGTGCTTTACGAGGTTTGCCGCAAGCATAACCCAAACACCTACTTTATATCGAGCGTAAACGAACTGGATAAAAACATGTTTGCCGCTGGCGATAAGGTGGGCATTGCCGGTGCAACATCAAGCCCAATGTGGCTGATGCAGATGGTAAAGGCCCAACTGGAAACCTATTAACCATACTGCATGAAACAGGCGCTGATTAGTATGCTACTTTTTTTAAGCGCCTGCCAGCAAAAGCAAGCTGTAAGCAACTACCTGTATAGAGTTGAAGGCACCGTAAGCGGCGATTACGGCTACATAAATGCCAAAGGCGACACCGTTATCCGTCCCGGCAAATACCCCATGTGTTTTACCGATACCTTTAAAACTTTTGCATTGGTTACCGATACCGGGATAGGCTTTGTTGGCATCGACCGAAACGAAAAAGTATTATTTAAAGTTTTCCCTTTTGATAACGGGCCGGATTATACTTCGGAAGGGTATTTCCGCATTATGGACGGCGATAAAATTGGCTATGCCGACACCACCGGCAAGGTGGTTATTCAACCACAGTATGCCTGCGCTTTCCCATTTAAAAACGATACTGCCAAAGTGAGCAATAATTGTGAGGTGATTGCCGATGGCGAGCACTCAACCTGGGAAAGCAAGAACTGGTATTATATTGATAAAGCCGGCGAACGCGTTAAATAGGGAACAGAATTTGCATCAGCCTCAATCAAAAAGCCCCGCTTTGCAAAAAACACCTTCATACACCGGTTTATTTATTGCCCTGCTTGTTATTGGCAGCTGGGTTACCAGTACGCTGCTGCTGATGCAATGGCAGGTAAACTTTGCCAACCCGCTGCTTTACCTATTTATTTTGATACAGATGCACCTGTATACCGGCTTATTTATTACCGCGCACGATGCTATGCACGGCACCGTTGCCCCAAACATAGGGCTGAATAATTTGGTGGGCTATGTTTGCACTTTTTTATACGCATCGTTTTGGTACCCGCAGCTTTACACCAAGCACCATAAACACCATAGCCACGTGCATACCCACGATGACCCGGATTATCACAACGGCGGTTTCGTTGCCTGGTATGTTCAATTCATCCGCAATTACCTTTCTATATGGCAAATTGTGGTGATGGCCATCCTTTTCAACGTGTTTAAAATGTGGGTGCCGCAGCCCAACCTTATCCTGTTTTGGGTGGTGCCCTCGCTGTTGAGTACTCTGCAATTGTTTTATTTTGGAACTTACCTGCCCCACAAGGGCGAGCATGATAATAAACACCAAAGCCGGAGTTTGCCGCGTAACCATTTCCTGGCCTTTTTTAGCTGCTATTTTTTTGGCTACCATTACGAGCACCATGATGCGCCATGGGTGCCATGGTGGAAGCTGTGGCAAGCGCCAGCCCCACCCAACCCTCCCCGGAAGGGAGGGCTTTGATTGGAGAGGTAGGAGTGAGGCTCTAACAAAAAGCCCCTCTTTAGGGGCGGGCTGCCAAAATATGATACTCATCATATATTTGTAATTTGTAACCTCTCAAATGCAGTACCGGTGTAAATTATCTTATTTTTGCGCAATTTAAATTATGGCGAAAAAGGGAGTTTTACTGGTTAACCTTGGCACACCGGATAGTCCGTCTACAGCGGATGTACGCAAATACCTGGATGAATTTTTGATGGACCCGCGGGTGATTGATGTGAACGCAGCTTTGCGCACATTTTTGGTGAAAGCCATAATCGTGCCCTTCCGCGCGCCAAAATCGGCTAAGTTGTACCAGGCCATCTGGAATAACGAAACCGGTTCGCCCCTAAAACATTACAGCATATTACAGCAAAAAGCCCTGCAGCAACGCCTTGGCGATGGTTATATGGTGGAGCTGGCCATGCGCTACCAAAGCCCCTCTATCGAATCGGCTTTGCAAAAGTTGAAGGATGCTTTGGTAAGCGAAATACAGGTGATAGCACTTTTTCCGCAGTATGCATCGGCAAGCACCGGCTCGGTACACGAGAAGGTAATGAGCATTGTAAAGGACTGGCAAACCGTGCCGAATATCACTTTCGCTAATTCTTTCCACGATAATGAGTTGATGATAGAAACATTTGCAGATAATGCCGCAAAACATCAGCCCGAAACTTACGACCACGTTTTGTTTAGCTTCCACGGACTGCCGCAGCGCCAGCTAAAAAAATGCGACCATACCAACAGCTATTGCCTGCAGGTAGATGGCTGCTGCAGTACACTGAACGATACCAACAAATTTTGCTATTCGGCACAAAGCTATGATACTGCGCGCCTCATTGCCGCCAAAATGAATCTGCCAAAAGAAAAGTATACTGTGTGCTTCCAAAGCCGCCTTGGCAGCGACCCATGGGTACAACCCTACACCAGTGAGGTAATTAAGCAAATGGCTGAACAGGGAAAAAAACGCCTGCTGGTATTTTGCCCGGCCTTTGTATCCGACTGCCTGGAGACCGTTTACGAAGTTACCACCGAATACGGCGACGAGTTTAAAGCCTTAGGTGGCGAGCACGTGCAATTGGTAGAAAGCTTGAATGCTGAACCGAAGTGGATAGACGCGTTAGAGAAGATGGTGCTGGAGGGTTAGTGAGATTTAAGAATCAAGAGACAAGAATCAAGAGACAAGAATCAAGAGACAAGAATCAAGAGACAAGAATCAAGAGGCAAGATTCAAGAATCAAGAGGCAGGAATCAAGAGACAAGAATTAAGAGTCAAGAGATAAGAATCAAGAGTAAAGAGGCAAGAGAAAAGGCAAAAGCTAATAGCCCCGCGTCATTGCGAGGTACGAAGCAATCTCTACGCTTTACGTGACCGCTTTGCATAGTGGCTCTGCATATCGGGAGATTGCTTCGTACCTCGCAATGACGAAGTTTTATATTTCCTCTGATACTATCTTCGCCGATAACAAACAAAGCGGTATACCCCCGCCCGGGTGCACGCTGCCCCCACAAAAATACAAGCCCTTTACTTTAGACGATTGATTGGCATGCCTTAAAAATGCTGCGAACCGGCTGTTAGAGCTGGTACCGTAAATAGAACCTTTGTAGGATGATGTCTTGCTTTCTATGCTGCGCGGATCTAAGATAGATTCGCATTCGATTAGTTTGCTGATGTCCTCACCTAATATTCTGGCAAGTTTTTGCAGGATACCTTGCCGCGCTGCCGTTATCAACTCATCCCAATTCTGTCCGTTATTTGCGGGCGTATTGATCATTACAAACCAGTTCTCGCAGCCGGCAGGCGCGTCGTTGGGCTTTAGCTTGGAGCTGATGTTAAGGTAAACCGTTGGGTCATCATAAATATCCTGTTCTTTCCAGATATGGTTGAACTCGGCCCGGTAATCGGCACTGAAAAAGATATTGTGCAGATCCAGCTCCGCGAAAGTCCTTTTTATCCCCCAATAAAATATCAGTGCCGAACTGCTGCGTTGCTGGCCAAGCGTTTTTTGCGGGTGCAATTGCGGATGCTTTTGCAGCAGGCTTTTATAAGTGAACCAGATATCCATATTAGATACCACCATATCGCCCGTGATATTTTCACCCTTTACCCGGATGCCTTTGGCTGATTTATTAATTACAACGATCTCATCCACCCGGGCATTATAGTGGAATTTTACACCCAATTCCTCCGTCAGTTTTATCAGCGATAGCGTTATGTTGTACATCCCACCGGCAGGAAAATAAGCTCCGAAGTGATGTTCGAGATGCGGGATCACGTTCAATGTGGCGGGTGCTTCGTAGGGATCGGAACCGTTGTAGGTAGCGTACCTGTCGAAAAACTGCACCACCCGCTTATCTTTAAAATAAGTTGCGTTGGCTTTATGCATTGTGCGGAAAGCGTCTATCTGCGGTAACCTAAAAACAGAACGCAGGGTGTCCCAGCGCAGAAAAGTTTGCAGCCGGTGCAGCGAACGCTCTAAAAACACATGATTGGTAATGTTGTAGATATCGGCACTACTGGCCAGGTATTTAATAACGTTATCTGCGGGCTCGCCTGTGGCGCGGTTTATTTCCTCAGCAAATTTTTGCGTATCGGCGTAAGCGTTTATGCGCGTACCGTCTTCATAAAAGTATTTGCAAACGGTATCCAGTTTTTGATATTGGAAGTAGTCGGCCGGGTTTTTACCCGCCAGCGAAAACAACTCATCGATGTATTGTGGCATGGTGAGCAGGCTTGGCCCGGCATCGAAACGATAACCATTTTCCTCAATTTGTGATAGTTTGCCGCCCGGGTAACTGTTGGCTTCAAAAACCTCTACGGCATATCCTTTTACCGCCAAGCGGATGGCAGTTGCAATACCGGCAATACCGGCGCCTATGATGATGGCTTTTTTAGGAGGCATGGCGGTAAAGATAAAACTCTTAGGGGGACTTGGTGGGGATATGCCGGCGATTTTACCGCAGAGTGCACCGAGGAAGAGCGCAGAGGCCACAGAGTTAATCAGCCGGTTACTTCTTTGCATTGATCTTTAATCAATAAAACTCTTTAATAAATTTGGCAAGCTCTGTGCGCTCTGCGTTCACCACTTACAAAATCTCTGCGTTTCTCTGCGGTTAAAAAAATCACCCTTTTGCAATATACCCCGCAGCATAATTGATAAAATTGCCCGTCAGCCCATTATCCTCAGTCCCCTTGCGGCGGATGAAGTAAAAATCGCGGGTTATCTTCAATCCTTCTATAGGCACTTCTACCAGTTCACCTTCTGCCAACTGGCGGACAATGGAAGGGCGGGGCATAAAGCCGAGGCATTGGTCGGCCAGCAGGAAATTCTTTAGCGCTTCGGTACCGCCGAGGCGTATCTTAACCGAAAGGTCGGCAGGTTTAATGTTGAGTGCGGCAATGGCCTTTAATAAAGCAGTTAACGTACCCGACCCACGTTCGCGCAGGGCCAGCGGCGTTTTTACAAACTGCTTTAAAGTAAGCGACCTCCCCGCCAGCGGGCTTTTGGCCGAACAAACAGGTATCACCTCGTCGCTCATAAAAGGGGTGTAGGTAACGGTGGTAAGCTTGCTGTCGGCTTCTATAATGCCCAGGTCTACCTCATGGTTTAGCAGGGCATTCAGGATGTATTCCGAATTACGGTTAACCAACTGCACGCCCACATTGGCGTACTCGCGCTGAAAGCCGGAAAGGATATAGGGCAAAATATATAAGGCAATGGTAGTGCTTGCCCCCAGCCGTAAATGCCCGGCTGCGTTGGCCACATTGCTTAGGATGGATAGGTCGTACTCCACCTTGCGCTCAATTTCGGTAGCTTCTTTTAAGTATTGGTTTAGTTTGATGCCCGCTTCGGTTAGCAAAATGGTGTTGCCTTTGCGTTCGAATAAAGGTAATTTATATTGGTCTTCCAGCGCTTTGATGTGCTTGCTGATGGCGGGCTGCGTAATAAACAACACCTGCGCCGCCTTAGAAAAACTAAGGTTGGCGGCAACTTCCATAAAAACGCGGTGAGAGAAGGAGATCATTTGGCTAAGTTACTCACCTTTTCGAAATACTTTCCTGTGAATTTGTAGGTGATGAACTTCTTGGTGACGTTACCCTCCCCATCTACCAAAGGTATCAGGATGGTTTGTGTTGCGGCATCGAAGGTAATTGTTGGCCGTTTGGCAAAATCGATATCAACTACCGAAAAGAAATTGTAATCGTAGTATATTTTGCTGCGCAGCCCGCTTTTGGTTTTGATGAGCTTTACATCATCGTTTAACTTGCCGTTTTCGATAGCAAATACTTTGACGCCCGTACCCGCATCTTTAGTAGAATAAATGGTGCCATAAACGCCGAGGTAGTAAGTTTTACCGCCTATTTTAAACGTATACAGATTGGTATAAAAAGGGACGTACAAATCGTCGTTGCTGCGGAGCAGCACGGAATTTGTTTTACCGCCAACTTTGTATTGCAGCACATTGGCAAAATCGCGCATGGTGCCGCCTTCCCAGGTTTCCCAGGCGTATATTTTAAAAAGGCCATCAGCAGACGTAAACATATTCAGCTGCGCCTTTTTTAATGAAGGAAATGCCTCACTGATAGTGGAAGAGTACTTAACCGTATATGCTTTTAATTTCTTGCCGAAAGCATCGTTGACATCGCCCAGGGAATCGGCGGCGCCTTCCTGCCCTTTTCTGTCTTTTTCGGCCCAGTAATTTATCCTTTTGAATGACTGGAGCAGGTCGGCCTCGATGGTTTTTGAGATTTGTGCCCAAACCTCCGCTGATGTGAGACAACAAATTGTTAAAAGGAATAATTTAAGGGTTTTCATGCAACAAATCGTTAAAGGCTATTCAATATTTCATCCTTGCTGATATTTAAATGTTCAGCAGCCTCGCTAATGATAGAGTTTAAGGTGCCTAATCGCAGCGGATTATGATCGGGTATTGTTAGGTGATGTTCTGCGGTATCGGAAACTCTGGTTATTCTAATATGGCTTCCTTTTTGGCGGGTAACGTTGTAGCCATAGTTTGATAAAAGTTTTATTAACTGCTGGCCCGATAAATTACGCGGTAGTTTAGGCGACATTTATTGAAGAATTACACAGTAATAATTTCCTCTTTAACTAAATGCAGTCGGATTATTTTCGGGATGTTTTCGTCATCGAAATGGCATTGTACAGCTTCCCTTATGTTAGCCTTTAATTCATCCATTGTATCGCCCTCGGTAAATATAGATTCGCCGATTGCTTTAGCTGTGTAGCCACCCTCTAAAGCTTCTTCAACCAGGAAAAATATTTCGTTCATACTCAAATTTAGGAAATTTATTTAACAAAAAAGGCCGCACAAATATTTGCGCGGCCTTCAAAATATTTATCGCTAAACTATGCCTCCACAGCCTGCCCGATCAAATGCTTAGCCACCAAATACTCGGCAATTTGCACGGCATTGGTTGCAGCGCCTTTGCGCAGGTTATCAGATACTATCCAGCAGTTTAAAGTGTTTGGCTGGGTTTCATCGCGGCGGATGCGGCCAACAAAAACTTCATCTTTATCGTGTGCATCCAATGGCATTGGGTATTTAAGGTTTGCAATATCATCAGTTACAACAACGCCCGGAGATTTTGCAAGCAGTTCTTTTACTTCTTCTACATCAAAATCATTCAGGAACTCGATGTTAACCGACTCCGAATGGCCACCCATTACCGGGATGCGCACGGTGGTAGCGGTAACTTTAATGCTATCATCGCCCATTATCTTCACGGTTTCCTTCACCATTTTCATTTCTTCTTTGGTGTAGCCGTTCTCGGTGAAAACATCTATCTGCGGAATAACGTTCAAATCTATGGTGTACGGGTATGCTTTTGGTCCGTCGATACCTTTGCGCTCGTTAAATAGTTGGTCAACCGCTTTTACACCGGTACCGGTCACCGATTGGTAGGTAGAAACCACCACGCGTTTAATTTTATATTTATCGTGCAGGGGCTTTAGGGCCACTACCATTTGTATGGTTGAGCAATTTGGGTTAGCGATGATCTTATCATCCGCGGTTAGTACATCGGCATTTACTTCGGGTACAATTAACTTTTTGCTCGGGTCCATACGCCAGGCCGATGAGTTATCAATCACGGTTGTACCAACTTCGGCAAACATAGGGGCCTGCTCTAAGGAAGCACTGCCACCTGCACTAAACAGGGCAACATCGGGCCTTTGCTTTATCGCATCCTCAACAGAAACCACCTTATACTGCTTACCCTTAAAAGTAATTTCTTTACCAATACTTTTAGCGGAAGCTACGGGGATTAATTCTGTAACGGGGAAGTTGCGCTCCTCAAGGATCTGCAACATTTTAGTGCCTACCAGCCCGGTGGCACCTACTACTGCGACTTTCATTTGTTTTGTTATATGTGTGTAATTAAACTAAACTCCAAATATGCGATTTTTTTTGCGAATGTCTACTAAACTGGTATGCAAAATATTATCTGAACTCGAATTAAAGAATTTTATGAATGAACAGAATTTGCACGATATGGTATTTCCTAATTCTGAAAAATTCCCCAAATTCCATAAAATTCGAGTTCAGACAATAAATTCGAGTTCAGACAAAAAAATTTACCTTTGTACCCAAACCCGCATCCTGCATGAGCGAAAAGATTTTAGTGATAGGCGCCAACGGGCAAATTGGTACCGAACTGGTTACTGCTTTGAGGAATATTTATGGTGCCGAAAACGTAATAGCATCAGACATTAACAGCCCTAATTACGCTATCCGTAACAGCGGGCCGTTCGAGTTTGCCAACGTGCTGGATAAGGATAACCTGCACCACCTTTTTGATAAGCACCGCCCTACACAGGTTTATTTGCTGGCGGCAATACTTTCTGCAGTGGGCGAGCAAAAACCCAAAATGGCCTGGGATTTGAACATGACCGGCCTTTTGCACGTACTTGATTTTGCCGTAGAATTTAAAACCGCCAGGGTTTTTTGGCCGAGTTCGATAGCTGTTTTTGGCCCGCATTCGCCACAACATAATACACCGCAATACTGCGTAATGGACCCTAACACGGTTTACGGTTTTAGTAAGCTGGCCGGCGAACGCTGGTGCGAATACTACCACACCAAATATGGGTTAGATGTACGCAGTCTCCGCTACCCCGGGCTTATTGGCTGGCGCGCTAATCCGGGCGGAGGCACAACCGATTACGCGGTACACATTTTCCACGAGGCTTTAAAGAAAGGCAAATATCAAAGCTTCCTTTCTGCCGAAACAGCGCTGCCCATGATGTATATGGAAGACGCTATCCGCGCTACTATTACGTTAATGGATGCACCTGCCGATCAGATCAGCATCCGCAGCAGCTATAATTTGGCGGGCATCAGTTTTACGCCAACGCAGCTGGCAGAAGAAATTAAAAAGCATTTGCCTAATTTCGGGATGAGTTATGCCGATACAGATCCGCGGCAGGCAATAGCCGACAGCTGGCCAAAATCGATTGACGACAGCCAGGCACAACAAGATTGGGGCTGGCAAATAGAGTACGACTTAGGAAAAATGACCAGCGACATGCTGGAAAATTTGAAGAAAGTAATTTAAGAACCTAATAAAATATATTCACCTAAAATAACATCGGCTCAATCAATAATCGGTGTAATCAATAAAAATCGGTGTAATCCAAAAGAAAACAATGGGAAGAGCATTTGAATTCCGTAAGGAAAGAAAATTTAAGCGCTGGGCCAAAATGGCGGTTCAGTTTACGCGTTTGGGTAAGGAAATTGTAATGGCGGTAAAAGCCGGCGGCGGCGACCCGCACACCAACTCGCGCCTGCGCACGGCCATCCAAAACTCAAAGGCGGTTAACATGCCAAAGGATAGGGTAGAGGCGGCCATTAAGCGCGCTACCAGCCGCGACGAAAAAGATTACGAGGAACTGGTATATGAGGGTTACGCGCAGCACGGCGTAGCTATATTGGTAGAAACCGCTACCGACAACATTAACCGTACCGTGGCCAACGTGCGCAGCTATTTTACCAAATACGGCGGCACACTGGGCAAAACCGGTTCGCTTGATTTTATTTTCAGCCGTAAATCGGTTTTTACGTTTGACCCCGGCGACCGCGACCTGGAAGAACTGGAATTTGAACTGATAGATGCCGGTTTAGAAGACCTGTTTGTAGATGCAGATGAAGAAGGAAACGAAATTGCCGTACTGCACGCTGCATACGAGGATTTTGGCAAAATGCAGAAAGCACTGGAAGGATTAGGCATCGAAACCAAATCGGCCAAGCTGGAGCGTGTTGCCCAATCAAACATCGCCGTAACCGAAGAACAATCCGTGGATGTATTTAAAATCATCGACCGCCTGGAGGAAGACGACGATGTGCAGGCAGTGTACCATAATATGGCGGAGTAGTTTTGATTTCGGATTTCGGACTTTCGATTTCGGATTTTATTTCACCACCGCGTCATTGCGAGGCACGAAGCAATCTCCTGATTAGCATATACACAATGTAAGGCTTAAAGATTGCTTCGTTCCTCGCAATGACGCTCTAATAAAAAATTAAAAGCATGCCACTAACATCAACCCGTAAGCAGGAACAAAAAGTAAAAGTAACCTTTGCCAATGGTTTACTTTTTGTGGAGAAAGCAGATGGTAGGCAGCAGGCTTTCCCGCTGGAATGGTTCCCTAAATTACTCAACGCTACCGACGAGGAACGCGAGGACTGGGAGCAAACGGATAAGGGGATTAGGTTTAATAAGCTCGGCGTTGATGTTGCGATATAGGTGTGAGATGTTAGATATGAGATTTGAGATAAAGAGGCAATTGTCTCATATCTCAAATCTCATATCTCAAATCTAAAATCTAAAATTATGACTTTCGAAGAGTTTTTTCAGAAAAAGAGGATAGACCTTACCGCGCTGCAAGCCGGTGAGCCTGCCTTGTTTTTTGAATTTAAAACCCACTTCGAGCAAATGGGCGAAAAGAGTTTCGACCATACCAAGAAATACTGGTTCAATAAACTGCGCTTGCAGTACCACCTGGCACCCGAACAAAAGCCGGAGAAGATGCACCTGGAGAACAGGTTGGCCGAGCAAACCATTGTAGAAACACTTACTGAAAATATTCCTGCACCAAGTCCAAAAGTGGGCTTTAAGCCAAGGTTCAACTCAGGTGTTGCCAATGGCGAGAACGGAATACCGGAGGCATTAGTTCCAAACGTATCCGCAGAAAGCACCGGCACAAAAGCCGAAAGCTCTACAGAAGCAA
>NZ_CAMLOV010000172.1 GCF_946481715.1 uncultured Mucilaginibacter sp.
TTTGTGGAGGAGGACGAAGTGATAGGCACCTTGCTCGAAATAAGCCGCTCTTCAGAAGGGCAACTGATATCGACCCTACAGGACATTAGGCATAAGCGCCCGACGGAGATCGATACTTTGAATCTGGAGGTCGCCCGGATCGCCGGCCGGTATGGAAATGAAGATTTGGCCACGGAAACCCGGCTTTTGGGAGAGCTTACCGCCATAAAATCAAACTTAAATCTTGATATAAAATAAACTGGAACTATGTCTGTCTGGAAGAAAAAATCAATTGCCATGTTAACCACGGAATCCGGCGATAATGAGCAGGGTTTAAAAAGAACTTTCACCGTGTGGTCGCTGATCGCGCTGGGCATCGGCGCAGTGATAGGTTCCGGCCTTTTTGTAAGTACCGCAAGCGCTATTGCAAACAATGCCGGGCCAGCGGTGACCATGGGATTTGCCATTGCGGCACTTGGTTGCGCTTTAACCGGGTTTTGTTATGCAGAACTGGCCTCAGCTATCCCTGTGTCCGGCAGTGCATATACATACACTTATGCCACCATGGGCGAGCTGATGGCTTGGATCATTGGCTGGGACCTTATACTGGAATATGCGGTGGGCGCGGCCAATGTAGCTATTTCATGGAGCCAGTACTTTAATAACCTGCTCGTTAATGTTATTCATACCAAACCAATTCCCTTCGCATTGTCGCATTCGCCATTTCAGGTCTCGGCACTGGGCCAAAAAGGCTTTATAAATCTTCCTGCGCTATTCATCGTTGTTATGATCAGTTCTCTGTTGATCAAGGGCACAAAAGAATCAGCGCTGGTCAACGGATTTATCGTTATATTAAAAGTATCCATTGTTATCCTGATCATTGTTTCCGGCTGGAGCTTTATTGATGCTTCCAATCATACCCCCTACATTCCGGCGGAATCTTCCTTTACCGATGAATTTGGCACCAGCCAGCCATTTGGTGGGTTGCAAGGCATTCTTGCTGCTGCCGGAACGGTATTTTTTGCTTTCATCGGCTTCGATGCGGTTAGCACGGCGGCTCAGGAAACCATTAATCCAAAAAGGAACATGCCCATTGGCATACTTGGGACCCTGGCGTTCTGCACCGTGTTGTACATTCTATTCGGTCACGTCCTTTCCGGGCTGGCAACTGTCAACGACTTTCGCACTGATGGAAAGGAAGCCTCGGTTGCATTTGCTATTCAAAAATATATGCCGGGTTACCGATGGCTGGCGCAATTGGTAACCGTTGCTATACTTGCCGGATTTTCTTCGGTAATCCTGGCAATGTTGATGGGGCAATCGCGCATTTTTTACGCCATGGGGAAAGACGGGTTGCTGCCGAAATCTCTTGCAGACCTGCACGCAAAATTCAAAACCCCTTACAAAGCGAACCTTGTCATCATGGTGGTAGTAGGGCTTTTTGCCGCATTGGTGCCCGGCAGTGTTGTGGGCCATATGAGTAGCATCGGTACATTGTTCGCATTCATCCTTGTGAGCGTGGCTGTAATTGTTTTAAGAAAAAAAGAACCAGCTATGGAGCGGAGATTTAAAACGCCACTGGTGCCCTATATACCCGTTTTAGGGATTATCATTTGTATGGCTATGATATATGGCCTGGGATGGGCAAACTGGCTTCGGCTTGGTATATGGCTATTTTTTGGTCTAATTATTTATTTTAGCTACGGCAGGCGAAACAGCACACTGAACCATCCAAAATGACGGGATCGTACCTGCTAAGCGTTATCAAGAAATTTGAATGTTATAAAATGCTGTGAGAGAAGACATTCGAGCAACTTCCCGAAGAAAAGTTGTGTTGGAAGGATAAATGGCGAAAGGTAGTGCATAGAAAGTTTTTAACACCTACACATTTTTGGTATATCGACATTTATTTAGTTGTAAGAGCCATCCCTATGCCTTACGCTCTCCGCAATATTTTCTCCATCTTTCTTCCCTTTGCCAACTCATCCACCAGCTTGTCCAAATACCTAACCTGTTGCGTTAAAGGGTTTTCTATTTCCTCTATACGGTATCCACATATCATCCCTGTGATGAGGTGCGCATTGGGATTTAGCGAAGCCTCTTGAAAAAAAATCTTAAAAGTCGCTTTTTTTTCCATCTGTTTTTTTAGCTCTTCGTCGCCGAAACCGGTAAGCCACGTTATTACCTTGTGCAACTCATCTTTTGTCCTGCCTTTCTTTTCCACTTTTGCCAGGTATAAAGGGTAAACCGAGGCAAAGGTCATTTTTGCCATGCGCTCGTTATGTATGTCTGTAGTGTTCATGTTTTTATATTTAATGCGGTCTCGATTATGCGGAAAGTCTACCAAATATCATCAAAAAACAGACAACCAAATAAACATTAAGCGCTAATTTCAAGCAAATCTCCAACAAAGTGGCTCACGTTCTGCAAAGTAATTGTCCTGCTTAAATTACACGCAGGCTTCCCCGTTTGATTTTAAGTTAACGATACATACGGAAGGCCATTTAACCTCTAAGCGGTTTAATCTTATATCAAATTTAATATTCGGGTACGTTTTTTATTTCTGTATCTTGAGCGAGGCTTTCCGGATACCGGGACCCGAAACTTAACAGGCTCAAACCGGCCATCAACGTTCAAAATTTAAGTGTTATGAAACAAGCTAACTTGTTGTTCGCGGCAGTTATACTGTCGGTTGCCGTTAATTCCTGTAAACAATCATCTACCGGTTCAACAGATTATAAAGGCTGGGCAACCTATGCAGGCAGTAAGGATGGCGCCCGATACTCGGCCAGCGAAAACATAACATTGCAAAACGTCGCCAACCTTAAAGTAGCCTGGCAGTACAGTTCTAATGACAAGGACACCGGCAACCGTACGCAAAACCAGTGCAACCCCATCATGATTGATGGTGCGCTTTATGGCTCGACACCAAAGCTTAAGCTATTTTCGCTGAACGCGGCCACCGGCAAGCAAAACTGGCTGTTCGACCCCGCATCAGTAGATACGGCGGCAAAATTTAACCCTATGTATTATTATAAAGTAAACCGCGGCGTAGTTTACTGGCAAGATGACAACGGCAGCAATAAACGCGTTTTTTATAATGTGGGAAATAAAGTTTACGCTATAGATATAAAAACGGGCAAGCCAGTTGCTGGTTTTGGGCACGGCGGCTACCTGGATATGACCGAAAACGTTGGGCGAGCGATCCAATCTTTTGTGGCCTCGACTACGCCAGGCATCATTTATAAAGATGTATTAATTATGGGGGTACGTGTTGCCGAAAGCGAAGATGCAGCACCTGCACCCATCCGCGCTTACGATGCCCTTACAGGTAAACTGCGCTGGAGCTTTAATACTATACCGCACCCCGGCGAAAAAGGATATGAAACCTGGGAAAACAAGGATGCCTGGAAAAGCCTTGGCGGTGCCAATAACTGGTCGGGCATGTCGCTTGATGAAGAACGCGGCATTGTTTATATCCCGACAGGGTCCGTTGGCGGCGATTTTTACGGCGCCAACCGTAAGGGGCAAAACTTGTTTGCTAACTCGCTAATAGCGCTTAATGCAGCCACAGGTAAATATATATGGCACTACCAATTTGTGCACCATGATCTTTGGGACCGCGACCTGCCTGCTACGCCAAACCTGGTAACTATTGAACATAATGGTAAAGACGTTGACGCGGTGGCTCAAATAACTAAGCACGGCTATATATTCATGTTCGATAGGACGAACGGCGAGCCGATATTCCCTATAAACGAGACCCCTGTGCCTACCAACGGCTTGCCCGGTGAGCAACCCTGGCCCACGCAGCCCATACCAACATTACCACAGCCATTTGCAAGGCAGAAATTTGGTCCCGAAGATGTGACTAATATATCGCCCGAAACGCATAAGGATATGATGGAAAAATACCTTAAAGTTAAAAACCGTGTGATGTTTAGCCCACCGAGTAAAGAAGGTGGCTGGATATTCCCGGGGTTTGATGGCGGCGGCGAATGGGGCGGTGCGGCAGTTGATCAGCAGACGAAGGTAATGTACATCAACAGCAGCGAATTGCCGTGGGCACAGGTAATGATAGATGTACCCAAAACCGATAACGCAGATCGCACCCTGGCAGGAGCGGGGCACGCATTTTATAACCAGCGCTGTATTGCCTGCCACGGCGCCGATTTAAAAGGAAACGGAAGCACTATACCAGCATTGCAGAACCTTAATAAAAAATACAACGAAACGCAGGCAAAAAGTATTATAGATAACGGCCGTAATATGATGCCATCGTTTAAAGCCATCCCCGAGGGTGAAAAGCAAGCGATCCTCTCCTTTTTGTTAAAACTACCCGAGAAAGAAGCAACCGGCCCAGCCACGAGGGGAGGAGCGCAACCTGTTTTAACTGCCGCGAAAAGCGTTTTGCCGGCTGCACCTTATACAATGGCCGGCTATAACCGTTTTATTGATAAAGATGGCTACCCGGGCATAAAACCACCCTGGGGTACGCTTAACGCGGTAGACCTTGTTTCTGGCAAGCTATTGTGGAAGGTACCACTGGGCGAATTTGCTGAACTCACAAAGAAAGGCATACCCATTACCGGTACCGAAAATTACGGAGGGCCCTTGGTTACCAAGGGAGGATTGGTATTTATTGCAGCCACTAAAGACGAGATGATACGTGCTTTTGATAAGAAAACAGGTAAAGTTGTTTGGCAGGCACAACTACCCGCAGCCGGCTATGCAACACCCGCCGCGTACGAAATAGATGGTAAACAATACATTGTTATAGCCTGTGGCGGCGGTAAAATAGGCAGTAAATCGGGGGATAGCTATGTAGCATTTTCGTTATGACAATCGCCACGTGTACAGCATTAAATTATGTAGTAAAAATATCAGAAAAACATATTATAATAAATTTGTTTTTCTGATAAATTAATATTTACTTTATGTTATTATATATATAAGCAACTATCCTCAAGTTGTTTAACCAATTTTATAAGCGCATAAAGCCCACTCTTTTGTTTTAGTTTAATATTTGACTACTGGAGTTTTATTCAATTAATATTCTTTAAAAATTTGCCCGTTATTTTAAACGGGATCCGGGAAGCTGAAAACGGATATACGAGTAAGCAACCAACCTTTCTTTATCACCCTTATGCTAACCTTTAAATCAATTGTGTTGCATGCCTGTAAACGTTTTACAATGAGGCTATGCGTAACTAAGCTAATCCTGGCGCTAATTTTATTTTCATTGCCTTTGTTTTGCCTGGCGCAAGCAGATAGTATTCCAATGCCAAAATTGACAGGAGCGGCTAAACGAACCCAATGGGCAAAACTGGCGGCTGCGAAACTGGCCGCCATGACACCGGATTCTATCATCAGCATAAAAAATATGCGTACTCAAAAAGATTCGGTAAAAATTAAAGAAGTTATTGCGATTAAAGTTTTTACTCAAAGGGATATTAGTTTATACAATAAGCTGTATATCAATGGAATATTGGTTGAAAAGTTATCGCCTTTAAAAACCAGCGATAATGAGAAGATTGTATATTTTGAATTAGATAAGCGTGTGCAAAACCAGCTCGCGTCGTTTTTAAAGAGCACACCGTTTGAAACTACAGAGGTCCCCGTATATTTTAGTGTCGGAGCTTCTGTAAAAGTAAGCGTCGCGATTAAAGATACCGTTATACTTAACAATAAGGCTTCGGTTAAAGACACAACAGTACAGGTAACGGCAAACGTGTTGGCAAAAACACATGACGCTGTTTTTGTGGAAGTAAAACAAAAAATAAGTAAATGGTGGGTTTTTGCTGCGGCTTTGCTGGTAGCCATTACCGCCGTTTATGCTTTGAAACACGACGTTTTAAAGGATAATGCCAACCTTTACTATAGCCTTGCCAGCGTGCAGCTGTTTTATTGGAGCCTTTTGTTTGTAATTGCTTATTTAGGTATTTGCCTGGATACAGATACGTTGCCCGACATCCCGCTTTCGGTACTGGCAATATTAGGCATCAGTGTTTCAACAACAGCCGTTGCAAAAGTTATTGATGATAAAGCCAAAGGTGCCGTAGTGATAGATGAAAAGGCAGAGAGCCAGGGTTGGTTTGTAGACATACTTTCTGACGGATCAAGTATCAACATACAGCGGTTTCAAAATGTGGCTTTTAATGCTTTTTTTGGAGTTTTGTTTTTGCAAAGAGCATTATCGACGCATTTGCTGCCCGATTTTGACGATAACGTATTGCTGTTATTAGGTGTAAGCGCGGGTGCCTATGCTGGTTTAAAACACTTAGAACCTGCTAAAGAGCAAACTAAGGAATCTGCAACTACGGTTGGAGACCTTGAAGATAAAACAAAGGCTGCAATAGCAGCAAAGGCGGCGGACCCCAAAAGTACGCAGGCAGACGACCCCACAACTACAACAAATCCCGACTCTTCAACAGGCACAGCTACCGAACCGCCCAGTGGCGCAACCGGTGCCTAACATGCTAATGAACCGGATTAAAAATATATCAATAAGATAAAGAACTAACCGGCATAACTGTGAGCCAATAACGTGTTAAAAATAAAGGTTTGGGCAATCTCAGCATTGTCCAAACCTTTCTTGTAAAAAGCATGTTAATACCTGTAAATAACACGTATGAATAATTTTTTTAGAGGTATCATTGCTGCATGGGGTGCAAAAAAACTTGGCGGCGGCTGTTTTTCCACCATTATTATATTTATTATTATTTGGGTATTGCTTGGAAAATGCAACCAGCAATCGCAGGCACAAACGCAGCCTGTTCGCACGAAAGTAGCAATTTGCAAATAATTCAGGCGGGCAGTTTTATTGACCCACTACGATCAGGTCTTTCTTCCGGAGCCAGCCTTTATTGGTTTGTCCGTTTTTGCCTGTATACACCACATAAATGTACCCGTTCTGATCGTCGATGGCTTTTAAGCGTGCATTATCCCATTGGCTTACATTTGCAGCGCTTGCGCTCGCTTCATCCGGGCGGCTATGGAAATAGGCATAAGTGGTAAACAATGTATACACTTTCCCAACGTCGCTTCCTTTACCCGTGTTTTTAGTTGGTGGCAGGCTGTTTTTTACTGGTTTGGGTATTGTTTTCGCCACTGTCTTCTTTGCAGAGTCTTTCTTTAACTTTTTATGCACTGCTGCTGTCGCTGGCTTTGGTACAGGTTTTTTGCCGGGTATTACGGTATCTTTTTGCTTTGCTTGAATTGGTTGTATGGCATTGGCAGTATCGGAATTAACTTGCTCATTGCCACCTGCGTGGGCACCAGCCACTGCCGTGCTATCAGGTTGAGCTTTCGCCGCGCCGGTTTCGGCTCCTGTAAACAAGTACCGCCCTGCTGCGGCTCCCATGCCTATCAATAATAGGCCCAAACCGATGAGGATTATTACTGAGGGCCTCCTTGCGTTATTGCCGCCAACTATTGGTTGTTTAGGCAAGGGTGCCACTAATTGTTGCGGTGCTTGCTTTGCTAAGGCTAATTCTTTTTGTAATTGGACGTTCTTTTCCTTTTCTTCTTTTAGCAGCGTTTGCAGAGTGGCTTTCTCGTTTTGCAGTATCAAAGCACCCTCGGCATCGCTTTTTACAGAAAGTACACTGTTTTGTATGGCCTGGCGTAGTTCGATGCCATCGGCAAAACGTGCTGTAGGGTCTTTTTGCAGGCATTTATCTATCAGCGCTAAGAGCCAGTCGGGTACCTGCATTTCCTTTTGCCGCTGATTTTGTGGCCAATTAAGCGGCATGTTTTTTTCGCGCAGTGGAAGTAATGCGGGTGGCGCCTTTTCCAGGTGGGCTATCATCACTGCATTGCGGGCTGTTTGGCCGTTATCATTGAGTTTAAAAGGCACTATGCCCGCCAATAGTTCGTAAAGGATAATGCCGAAACTGTAAATATCGCTTTGCGGGAGCAAATTGCCATCGCTTTGTTCGGGTGCCATAAATTCAACAGCGCCGGCATTGCGTAAACTACTACGGCGCTGCTCGTCGCTCATAATGGCCAGCCCAAAATCAAGCAATACATAATTCCCCGTATTATTATTGAATTTAACGTTGTTGCTTTTGATGTCGCCATGCTTTATGCCCACTTGGTGGCAATGGCTTAGCGCATTGGCCAGTTGATAGGCCACTTTTATCACCTCGGCAATGGTAAATACCGGAGCATCTTTTTCATTGAGCAGTTCGGCCAGGTCGGGGCCTTCAATAAATTCCATTTCTATAAAAGGGAGCGAGCCGCTTTCGGTAATGCCCGAGTTTAATATTTTTACAACATTGGGGTTGGCTATCTGGTTTACTTTTTTTAGCTTCTCAACTTCGTTTATAAAATCTTTATAGTGTTTATCGTTCTCATCTTCGGCATAGATAGGGGTGGGCAGCAATTTTACCGCCACATAAATTTCGCCAATACGTTTGCCTTTGTACACCGAACCCTGCCCGCCGGTGTGCAGGGCACCCATGTTTTCAAGCCCTTCGGTTATTGTAAAAATTTTACCCATTTAATTGTTTTTAGCTGCATGCGCATTTGCTGATAAAGGTATTCATCTGAAAACCGGGCATCAAGTAAATAGTTTGCGTTAAAGGGGATATCAAACTGTGAAATTATTGTTGATGCCATAGCACTGATTCCTTAACAAATTAAATGTGGCGGAGCGATATGTTTGATGATTATCTTACCCAACCCGGCGAGTAAGGTGACTAGTCTTTACTCGGAATAATTTCCGCAGTTTTATTGGAAATGCCACGGATGATGCCATCCAGTTCGTGTGCCGAAATAGCGATGTTATCCAGCAAATCGTTTTTGTCTATCTCGGTTACATCGTAGCTTTTAAACAGCTCTATAAGCCCCATGATACGGGCAAGTGGTGCACGCACTACGTGCGATTGTATCCAGGCAATGTCCTGTAAATGTTTGTTTTGCTGCTCAATGGCATGAATATAGTTTTGCCTTTCGGTGATATCCATGGCCAATACCAGGTGCGTGTTTTCGCCACTGAATTGTATAAAATTACTTTGCAGGTAAACTTTTATTTGCTCGCCGTTCTTTTTGGTTTGGGTAGACATTCCGCTATACGGCAATTGAGAGCCATTTACAGTCGCTTCAAATTCATTAATACATCCTTCAGGCCAAATTTGGGTAACATCCATCTCCAGAAACTCTTCGAGGCTGTAACCATAATGGGTTATGGCTGCCGTATTAACATTTAGGAAACGGCGCGTATCGAGGTTGAAAACCCACATGGGCAGCGGGCTGAGATGAAAAAGGTCGCTGTACCGCTTCTCTGATATAGCAAGCGTTTTTAGGTGCTCCTCCAGTTCGTGATGCATTTTCGTCAGCTGCGCTTCTGCGAGTTTTGTCTCGGTAATATCAAGGCAGGCACCAATCATTTTTATGGGTGTACCCTGTTCATCCTCTTGCACCTTCCCCCACGATTTAAGGTACCTTACTTCGCCGTTTGGCCGTATTATCCGTTCCTCAAATACCGCATCTTCTTTAGTTTGCAGCACGCCTGTTATTTTGTTGTAAACAAACAGCCGGTCATCAGGGTGCAGCAGTTCCTGGTATCCTTCAAAAGTTGCCTTAAAAGACTCTTTGTCGAGCCCGTAAATATGGTAGAGGGTTTCGCTCCAACTTACCCGGTTGCTGATGATATCCCATTGCCAGTTGCCAAAGTTAGCCAGTTCCTGCCCCTGCGACATCAACAGAGAGGTTTCCTGCAGGTGCTGTTTTGTACGTTCCTGCCGCCGGGTAATAGCTATAGTTTCGGTAACATCGGTTACGGTATGTACAATATATTCAACTTCGCCCGCTTCATCTAGTACAGGCACGTTTATGGCACGAAAATATTGGGTTTGGTTTAAGCCCGTGCCGGGCTGCAGAAACTCGTATCCGTGTACCTTAGTTTTGTGCATTGCCTTAGTATGCAAAGCCTGGGTAAGCGAATTGAGGTCATCGCTCATATCCTTACCGGGAAACTGCTGAAAATACTCGAAAAAGCTTTTTCCAGCCAATTGCTCGGCTTCGCAATGTACACTGTCTAAATAAGCCTGGTTAGCTTCGGCAACGGTAAATACGGGGGCATCAGGCAACAAAATTAATGTGGGCGCCGGGATTAGCCCAAAAATTTGATTTAATGTCGACTGTTTCAGCATACGATGTAAAAGACAGGCCGGTATTTGTTTTAATAGGAAGCCGGGGGGAGGCTTCTGTTATTTCCAATAAATATAAGTGTATTATACATAATATTTGTAGACCGGAAATTGTTTTTTAAAAAACATCCAATATAATAGGCTTAAAATGAATTAAACAGCCATCGAAGTGATATGTATGATATATAAATGGTTGCAGCGAGGAAAATAATTAGCAAAATAAATATCAATAACATAATTCCATTGCCGCTGCCGAAGTGTTTGCCTTCCTGGTAGTGCTCTTTTAGCAATTTAATGTTGCGGGTGTTGGCTTTAAAATAGAAATCAGATATCTGCCCGAGGATTGGTATAGCGCCAATTAGCGCATCAATAGAAATATTCAGGGCCATTAATACAAGCACCTTACGGCTTACGCTTCCATTTTTAGCTATCACATACAGCAGTGCTGCGGCCACTATAAAACCGGAAACATCGCCGGCAAACGGAATGAAATTGAGGATGGGGTCGAGCCCGAACCGGAGATTTGTGCCCGGCAGCCGAAATTTGTCGTCCATTACTGAAGCAACGCGCTCCACCCACTTTAATTGGCCGGTAAGTTGAATGTTTTTTGGGCTTTGTTTCATAGTGTTATAGTTGAATGAAAAACAGCGCCAATTTGTTTCGAAAACATAAAAGGCTTCGGTACGGTTATTGATTAAATTCCGGCAGGCAGAAATGCCTGTATTTTATAAACTAATTTATTTGTTATGAAAAGCCAGGATTTGAAAAGCAACAACAGCGGGCAAGGGCAAACCACTTCCGACCGTGCGTTTACCAATCAAAAAGAAAACCTGAAACAAACAGGCATAAGTAATGCCGGTGGCCAACGCTCCGACCAAACATCCAGTCGCGACAGCGCCCATCAGCCCGAAAAGAAGAAACCATAATATTACACGGCGCCCCGAAAGGGGCGTTTTTGATAGCCACGAATTCACGAATATTGTGAATTTCCCAAATAGCCTTGCCAATTGTTAAGCAATTGCAGGTTGAAATTCGTGAAATACTTTTCAA
>NZ_CAMLOV010000173.1 GCF_946481715.1 uncultured Mucilaginibacter sp.
CTTCTTTAAAGCCAAACGGGAAATCAAACTCAATATCATAAGCAGCATCAGCATAAAAAGCCAATTTAGTATGCTCATGGTAACGATATTTAGCAGCATCGGTACCCAGGGCAAGGTGCCATTGTAAACGGGCGGCCTTCCATTTTTCAAACCATTCTTTTTGCGTGCCGGGGCGTACAAAGTATTGCATCTCCATCTGTTCAAACTCGCGCATGCGGATAATGAACTGGCGGGCAATTACCTCGTTACGGAAGGCCTTACCAATTTGCGCAATACCGAAAGGGATCTTCATCCTGCCCGATTTTTGCACGTTTAGGTAGTTCACAAATATACCCTGCGCAGTTTCGGGGCGCAGGTAAATGGTGTCTGATTCATCGGCAATAGCACCAACCTGGGTGCTAAACATCAGGTTAAACTGGCGTACATCGGTCCAGTTGGCAGTATTGCTGATAGGGCATTTTATATTTTGTTCGATGATCAGCTCTTTTAAACGTGGCAGGTCCTCAGCTTTTAAAGCGTTATCCATCTCCAGCTGCAGTTCTTCTGCTTCGCTGGTTTTGCCTTCTTCATCAAGTTTTGCTATGCGGTCTTCCAATAACTGATCGGCGCGATAACGCTTATTGCTGTCCTTGTTATCAATCATCGGGTCGCTAAAGCCGTCTACGTGGCCGCTTGCTTTCCAGATGGTGGGGTGCATAAATATGGCCGAATCGATACCCACAATGTTATCGTGCATCTGCACCATGGCTTTCCACCAGTAGGTTTTGATGTTGTTTTTTAACTCTGCACCGTTTTGGCCGTAGTCGTAAACAGCGCTTAAGCCATCATAAATTTCGCTGGATTGAAAAACAAAGCCATACTCCTTGGCGTGCGATATAACATTTTTAAAAAGTTCGTCGGTTGAATTGCTCATAATAGGCGCAAAGATACAATTTAGGCAGAAAGGGAAAAGTATTTCGGATTTCGGATGTGAGATTTCGGATTTGCATTTAAACTTTGATTAAGAGGTGCCGGACTTAGTGATAAAACTTAGGGTTTAGGCTTTAGAATTTAAAAGAATTATGGCGTTCCCTGTGGGCCGGGCTATCCGTTCCAACTCCTCATTCCGTCCCCACTGATAGAAGTGGGGGACTCCATTCCGGGGTTTCCACTTCTATCCCTAACGCAGCTTTAGGTTTTCTTCCATCTCACATCTCAAATCTCCCATCTAAAATCTATTTTTGCTACATGAGTATCTCGGTACAGGCTTTAACAAAAATTTACGGGCAGCAGAAAGCGGTGGATGGCATTACTTTTAACGCAGAGCCGGGCGTATTGGGCTTTTTGGGTCCAAACGGAGCGGGCAAATCTACCACCATGAAAATGCTCACCTGCTTTATCCCTCAAACAGCTGGCACGGCAACGGTTTGCGGTTTTGATATCAGCAAAGATCCTCTCGAAGTAAAACGCAACATCGGTTACCTGCCCGAGAGCAACCCGCTGTATACCGAAATGTATGTAAAGGAAAGCCTTGGTTTTGTAGCAAGCATTCACAAATTGCACAACCCGCAAAAACGAATTGCCGAAGTGCTGGAGCAAACAGGTTTGGGGCCCGAGCAGCATAAAAAGATAAATCAGCTATCTAAAGGGTACCGCCAACGCGTAGGGTTGGCCCAGGCCATACTGCACAACCCGCAGGTACTGATACTGGACGAGCCCACTTCGGGCCTCGACCCCAACCAGCTTATCGGTATCCGCCAGTTAATACTGGATTTGGGCAAAACAAAAACCATTGTACTCTCTACCCACATTATGCAGGAGGTAGAGGCTGTTTGCAACCGTGTTATCATCATCAATAGAGGCAAAATTGCTGCGGACGACACCCTACAAAATCTCCGTAAGGCAAACAGCAATAAAACTCTGGAGAATATTTTTATTAGCTTAACCAATGGTTAAAACAATAAAATAAAGCCACTAAAAACCAGCTACTTAAGCCACCCGTTCATTTTTTTGCACACAATGCCTGCAACTTTGTGTTTTAACATGCGTCTACAAAACCGACAACGGCAGTGCAGATGGTACCCTGCAATGCCGGATTAAATGTTTATTACAATTTAAAATTATCATGAAAAAAGCACTATTAGTTTTAACCGTTTTATGCGGTTTATCAATCGGCGCATTCGCGCAATCAGAAGGCAGTAAATGGAGTATAGGCTTCGAAGGCGGTTTACCGGTAGGCCATGCAAAAGATGCATATAACGCAGTTGTTGGAGCTTCTCTTAAATACGATTACAACGTTGCAGCAAGCACTTTCCTTACCGGTTCGGTTGGTTACAATGCGTTCCTGGTAAAATCGCAATACAAAAGCGTTGCAGGTTCTACAGACGGTGCTATCCCGGTAAAAGCAGGCCTTAAATACTTTTTTGGTAATGGTTTTTATGGCGAAGGGCAGTTAGGCGCAGCTTTCTCTACCGAAAGCGGCGGTGGTACTGCGTTTGTTTACTCGCCGGGTATTGGCTACGATTTTGGTAGCGGCGTTGATCTCGGCATACGTTACGAAGCTTGGTCTAAAAACGGTACTATCGGCCAGGTAGGTGTTCGTTTAGGCTTTAGTTTCTAGACTATAATAACCGAATAATAAGGGGTGCCGGTATTATGCCAGTACCCCTTATTGTTTTATATATATGCCGCTAATATAAAATCCAAATAAATAATATTTTTTTATTTGGATTTATTGATATAATAAGTAGTTTTAAAAAATTATAAACCCTTAAACCACTTATCGTAAAATGAAAAAAGTTCTATTAGCGATCCTTTTTGTAGGAAGCTCTGTGGCTACATGCTTAGCCCAAAAAAGCAGCGAAACATCTAAATTTAGTATTGGCCTGGAAGCTGGTATACCTACCGGTTCTTTCGGAGATTTTTACAGCGTGGCCATCGGCGGATCATTAAAATATGATATCAATATCGCCGCCGGTACTTCGTTTAATATCTCTGCAGGTTACACCAGTTTTTCCGGTAAAAACGGTGTCGGTTCTGCAGGTTTTATCCCGGTTAAAGTAGGTATTAAGAACTATTTTAGCGAAGGTTTTTATGGTGAGGCTCAGGTTGGCGCTGCTAAAAATACCCAAAGTGGTGGCGGTACTGCGTTTGCATATGCACCAGGTATCGGTTACACTTTTGATGGTGGTTTCGATATCGGCCTACGTTACGAAGCATGGTCTAAAAACGGCACTATAAGCCAGTTTGCCACCCGTATAGCTTATAGTTTCTAAGTAAATTATTGCTTGATATGAAAAGGTCCCGGGATAAATTCCGGGACTTTTTCGTTTTGCGGCAGTGGTATTGCGTTCATTTCTTCCTGTCAGAGATATTATATTTATAAATTTGCCGTTATTGAAGCCAAAAGCAATACCGTAAATGAAGAAACTCCTACCTCTTATTTTTTTATTCTCCTATATAGCCGTCTATAGCCAAGGCCAATCAAAGCCCCAAAAAGCATTCGGCGTAGGCCTCGATATCGCTTTCCCTACCAATAGTATATACAATGTTGGTTTCGGTGGCTCGGGTAAGGCAGAAGTTCCCATCATTGGCAATGTGAGCCTTACCGCAACTGCGGGTTTTACCAGTTTTTATTATAAATCTTCGTTTTTGGGCAATACCAAAACACAAGCCCCCAGTGGTTTTTTGCCACTAAAAGCGGGTGCGAAATATTACATAAGCGAAGGTTTTTACCTTGAGGGCGAATTGGGCACGGCTATAGAAACCAACTATAGCAAGAATAAGTTATTTGCCTTTTCGTTTTCGCCTGGCTTTATTATTCCTACCGGCAAGCACACCGGTATTGATGTTGGTTTAAGGTACGAGAACTGGGGTAGCGGCCGTGTACGGCAAACAGGGATACGGGTGGCGTATCGTTTAAATTGGCAATAAATCAATTATTTTTTGAAGATTTAATATAAAAATTGGCAAATTGGCGCTATATTTCCAACGTTTTTAAGAAATAATAAAAATGATGAAAAAATTACTCACTATTGCTTTGGTATTAATTGGTTTTTGTGTGCAAGCCCAGGAGCGGAAAACTGTCTTTGAAAAGTTTTCTAACAACAAGGCATTCAGTATAGGTGCTCAGGGTTATTTGCCATCGGGCAATCCTTTTAACGCTGGTTATGGAGCCTCTATAAAATATGAATTGCCAATAGCGCAGGATCTGAGCTTAACCAGTACTCTTGCATATGCCAGGATGAGTTATAAAGATGTTTATAAAGAAGAAATTCAGCCTACAAATGCCGCTAGCTTTATACCGTTGACCGTAGGCGCCAGGTACTTCTTAGGGGATAAATTTTATTTTGAAGGCGATATAGGCGGTGGTTATGTTTCAAATTTTCGTAAAAGCTCCATACTTGCTGTACAACTGCACGCGGGCTATACGTTTAAAGTTAGTAAAACCAGCTCCTTTGATGCTTCGATAGGCTATCTTAACTGGGGCAATTCCGACCACCTAAAATTTACTACGCTAAAATTAGCTTACCGGGTAGAATGGTTGTAAGCGTAAGCATTGCTTAATTACCCTTTAAAGCATTATAATACCCGGCTGTATATTATACGATATGAGAAATTCAAATCGTAAATTGCTCCCCGAATATTTTCAACCAAAGCGCAGCCGTGTTCCCTATTTTTAAAAAAGAAATCACTACTTACCTAAGTTCATTGGTGGCGTATGTTACCATTGGTGTTTTTTTATTGGTTTTAGGCTTATTTTTATGGGTATTTCCCGATACCAGTATACTGGCTTATGGCTATGCCGGGCTTGATAGCCTTTTTAGCACCGCGCCTTACCTGTTTATGTTTTTGGTGCCGGCCGTTACCATGCGGGCACTGGCAGAGGAGCGGCGCGAAGGCACTTTTGAACTGTTGCTTACCCGCCCGCTAAGTAGTTTGCAAATAGTATTAGGCAAGTATTTCGCCGGAGTGGTGGTAGTGCTTTTTGCGCTGGTGCCTACCCTGGTGTATTATTTTAGCGTTTATACATTGGGGGCGCCGCAAGGCAATATCGACAGCGGTGCGGTTATCGGCTCGTACATGGGTTTGTTTTTGTTAGGCTCGGCATTTACGGCCATTGGTTTGTTTGCTTCATCAGTAAGCAAAAACCAGGTGATAGCATTTACCATTGCAGTTTTCCTATGCTTCTTTTTTTACAGCGGGTTCGATTCGCTTAGCGGCTTATTATCGCTGCAAATCATAGGCATCCAAGCTTTGGGCATCACCGAGCACTATGACTCGATAAGCCGCGGCGTGCTGGATACCCGCGATTTGATATACTTTATCCTGCTCGATGCCGTATTTATCTGGCTAACTTTGTTTGTGCTGCACAGGCAGCAGCAAAAAAAGTTTGTAAGCACCGCTTTCCTGTCGGTGATAGGGCTGATGGTTGCTTTGCAAGTATTTTCTAATTGGGCTTTCACCCGGTTCGATTTTACAAAAGAGAAGCGTTTTACCATATCTACGGTTAGCCGCAGGGTGCTGGATAGCTTGCCTGCCCCGGTAAATGTTACTGTTTACCTGCAGGGCGACGGCTTCCCCGGGGGGATTAAAAGGCTGCAGGCCGCTGCTAAAGATATGCTGACGGATTTGCAAGCTTACAGCCACAGCAAGCTAACCTTTGTGTTTATCGACCCGATAAAAGGCCTCTCGCAAGATCAGCAAAAACAGGCATTTGAAAACCTTTCTGCACAGGGCATAGAAGCACAAAACCTGAGCGTAAAAACCGACGACGGCGTGCAATCCAAAATTATGTTCCCTTTTGCGCTGGTTACCTATGGCGATAAGGCCATACCTGTAAAACTGCTCGAAAATCAGAATAACCTTGCAACAACGCCCGAAGAAAAACTGAACAGCTCTATCCAAAACCTGGAGTACGCTTTTACATCGGCCATAAAAAAGATAACCACTGGCGGCAAACAGCGGATTGGCTTTACCGAAGGGCATAAAGAACTAACCGACCTACAGCTGAACGATGCAATGCGCAACCTATCAGACGGGTACCTGGTGGGACGGATAAATCTGGCAACCATCCCCTTCGATAGCCTGCGCAAAGTTGGGTTGCTGGTGATAGCCAAGCCTGATAAGGCATTTACCGAACTGGAGAAATTCAAGATAGACCAGTACCTGATGCGCGGCGGCCGCATACTTTGGGCCATAGACCAGGTGAGCGCCGAACTGGATAGCCTGAAAGACAAAGGCAATCAGGCATTAGCCTTTAATAAGGAACTGAACCTGGATGACCAGCTGTTCCGCTATGGCATCCGCATTAATTATAACCTGATAGCCGATATTAATTCATCGCAAATACCGGTCACTACCGGCGATGTTGGCGGCGCACCGCAAATACAATTGCTCAACTGGTTGTTTTACCCGGTATACATACCGCAATCAACCCACCCAATAGTAAAAAACCTGGATGGCATTACCAGCCAATTTGCTAGTACCATTGATGTTTTGGATATTAAAGATGTACAGAAAACGGTGCTGTTGAACACTTCGCCCTATAATAAAGAGATAAAAACACCTCACCTCATATCGCTGATGGCCCTACAGCAGGAGCCAGACCCAAAAGAATTCCAAAGCCCGCAAAAGATCACCGGGGTGCTGCTGGAGGGTAAATTTGTATCCGATTTCCGCAACAGGCCGGTACCCGATAGTTTGGGCGAAAAGATAGAGGTACTGCCGGAAAGTAAGCCAAGCAAAATGGTGGTACTGAGCGACGGCGATATTTTGCGCAACCAGGTTGGGCCTGATGGCTCGCCTTACCCGCTGGGGTACGACCGTTATACCAAGCAGAGCTACGGCAACTTAACCCTGCTAATGAACATTGCAGACTACATGGCGGACGACTCGGGGCTGATATCCCTCCGCAACAAAGAGATACAAATACGCCTGCTGGATAGGGCACGCATCCGCAGCGAAAAACTGCAATGGCAGCTTATAAATAACCTTGTGCCGATTGCGATAGTGTTAATATTCGCTATTTTTCAACATTATATCCGCAAACGAAAGTATGCACATTAAATTTTATACTTTTGGGTTACTAAACGACTAACCCATTATGAGATTCATAGTTTCCACATCAACATTACTTAAGCAACTGCAGTCGGTAAGTGGCGCATTAAGCAACAGCACCGTGTTACCTATACTGGAAAACTTTTTGTTCGAGATAAAAGACGGAAACTTAACCATTTCTGCAACCGACCTGCAAACCAGCATGACCACTTCTTTGGCTGTTGAGGCTAAAGAGAACGGCCGCATTGCCATACCATCGCGCATATTGCTGGATACGCTGAAATCACTGCCGGAGCAACCTGTTTCTTTTTCTGTTGACGATAAAACTTTTGCTATTGAAATAAGCGCCGGCGACGGTAAATACAAGCTAAGCGGCGAAAACGGCGAAGACTTCCCAAAAATACCTGTTGTGGAGAACGCATCATCGGTAAACCTGCCTGCATCTGTATTAGGCGAAGCCATCAACAAAACTATATTTGCGGTAAGCAACGATGAGCTTAGGCCAGCTATGACCGGTGTTTACTGCCAGTTGAGCAGCCAGCACCTTACCTTTGTGGCTACCGATGCCCACAAGCTGGTACGTTACCGCCGGAAAGATGCAAAGGCAGATAGCACAACCGCATTCATCCTGCCAAAGAAAGCCTTAACCCTGTTAAAATCAGCTCTGCCGGATAGCGATGTGAATGTATCGGTAGAGTATAACAGTACCAGTGCGTTCTTTAAATTTGGTAACATTAACCTGGTGTGCCGCCTGATTGATGAGCGCTACCCGGATTACGAAGCCGTTATCCCGAAGGAAAACCCTAATAAAATGGCTATCGACCGGCTTGCACTTTTAGGTACTCTTAGCCGTGTGGCAATTTACGCTAACAAAACCACCCACCAGGTAAGGTTAAAAATTAGCGGCAGCGAACTGAACATATCCTCAGAAGATATTGATTTTGCAAACGAAGCCCATGAGCGTTTAAGCTGCCAATACGAAGGCGACGATTTGGAAATTGGCTTTAACGCCCGTTTCCTGATTGAGATGCTGAAGAACCTGAGCTGCGAGGAAGTATCCTTAGAAATGTCGACCCCTAACCGCGCAGGTTTATTACTGCCGCAGGGCGGAGATGAGAACGAAGACGTATTGATGCTGGTAATGCCGGTAATGCTTAACAGCTACGCATAATATTGATTAGAGGATGAAGATAAGGTAGGGTGACAGCCACTGGCCATCATTTAACCGCTTACCTCCAACCTCTAATCAACCCAAAACGAAAAGTCTGGCCTGCACAAAGCCGGACTTTTTTGTTGATGGGATAACAAAACCTGCCGTTATACAGTTATTATTGCATCCGCTTTTGTATATGAATTTTAAAGTACCTGTTTTATTCGTAATGCTGTTGATTTTTGGGATAGCCTCCTGCAAGGTTGGCGATGACGCCTTACCCGAGTCATCAACCTTAACTACAACATTAAATGTAGTGAACACAACAACCGATACGCTTAATTATTACCTTAACGGCAGCCGGGTAAACACAGCTTCATCGCTATATCCCTTTGGGTATACCGGGTACCTCGCGGTAAAATACGCCGACCAGAATTACCAGTTTAAGCGTCTTGGCAGTGCCGATGTGCTGTTTAACTTATCTTTGGCCTTAGATACCAACAAGGTTTATTCCTTATTTGTTGCAGGCCGCGCGGCCGAAGATACATTTACCACGCTGGATACGCTGGTGGCTGATACATCCGGGCGGGCAAAAGTTAGGTTTGTAAATGCATCGCCCGATGCTGGTAATTTAGATGTGCTGATAGGCGATACCGTAAACTTTAAAGTACGTGCTTACAAAACAGCCTCGGTGTTTTTACCCGTTGGGGTTGGCATAAAACATGTGAGGGTTTACCAATCTGGCAATCCAACGGCTATAACCGATACTACGCGCACATTGGTAGCCGGCAGGGTTTACACCCTTTTTGCAAAAGGGAAGGTAGCTGGGGCCGGCGGGCAAAAATTTGGCACTGGGCTGGTAGTTAATAAATAGTTTTTCGAAACCAAATGATGAACGAGCATAAAAGCGGCATACTGAAATCCCTCGGGTTACTTATCGGCGGATTGCTTATTATTTCGCAATTGATATCCTGCGGAAAGGACAACGGCACTTCTATTGGTACTGATAACGGCTACTTGAATATTGTAAATGTTAGCCCCAATATAAACCCCGTAAATTTGTACGCCGAATTTATTAAACAGGGCAATACAACCTACAGGTACCCAAATGCATCCGGGTATTTTTTAATGAATATTAACGATACCCCGCTGCAAATACGGCCGGCATTAAGCAATAATAGCAGCCAGAGTAACTTGCTTACTTTAGAAAAATCCTTAAAAAAGAATGTACGCTACACCTGGTTTTTAACCGGGCTGCGTAACGACAGCTCATTAACGTATATCTTCACGGTAGATTCGGGCAGCATTCCGCCGGTGGGGCGTAGTAAAATAAGGCTGGTAAATGCATCGCCGGGCAGTACAGGGCTTAACATTACGGCTAACGACACAGAGTTGTTTACGAACATTGCCTACAAGCAGGTGAGCGATTACAAAGAAGTTACCTCAGGCGGGTATAATTTTAAGCTGAGTGCAACAAACGCACCGGCCGTTGTTTTAACTACACTAAAGAATTTAACCGTGCTTGATGGCAAGCTATACACTATTTACGCCTACGGCCTGCCCAACCGTACCGATACTGCCGCCTTTAATGCAGGCATCATTTTAAACACTATTCCCGATAAAAAGTAACGTAATAAAGCTTGGGGTTTGCTTTATCTTGCTATTTTTGACTAAAATTAAAAACGCTTTGGAAATAATACACAGCCTGATAGACTTCATCCTGCATATTGATAAACACCTCACGGATATAACCCGGGACTACCAGGGTTGGACTTACCTCATTCTTTTCATCATCATATTTGCCGAAACAGGTTTTGTGGTAACCCCATTTTTACCCGGCGATTCGCTGCTGTTTGCAGCAGGGGCATTAATAGCCGGCGGGGCATCAGGACTGAATGTTAACTTATTAGCGGTGATGCTCATCATTGCTGCTTTCGCAGGCAATACGGTAAATTATTTGCTGGGCAATTACCTTGGCGCAAAAGTTTTTAAAGAGGAAAACAAAATATTGAAGCTGAGCTATTACCTGCAAACCCAGGCTTTTTTTGATAAGCATGGTGGCAAGGCTGTTATCTTTAGCCGTTTTATGCCCATTATACGCACTATAGCACCATTTGTGGCCGGCGTGGGCAAAATGCCTATAGGTAAATACAGCCTGTACAACATCATAGGTGGTGTATCGTGGATAGTGCTGTTCCTATATGGTGGTTACCTGTTTGGCAATGTAGAATTCTTTAAAAAGAATTTCTCGCTGGTAGCTATAGGTATAATTTTGCTTTCCATACTGCCGCCTATTTTTGCGGTAATAAAAAGCAGGTTTACAAAAAACGAAGAGGGCAAACCGGCGCAGCAGCCATAAAGAAGCTATATTTCGGTATCCACTATCATTTCCCGGCTTTGTTGTAATAATGTGGTTTTTGCCATCCGGGCGTGGTTCGTAACCGTCGCCATTGTTTCAAGGTCAACACGCCTTCGCTTCCCCTTGAAGTTATCAAGTCGACGTAAAAAACCTGGTAGGTTTTAGGCGCTACATAGAAATGGTAAATGGTACGCATCATGCCGTTATCCCCATAGCCTACTTGTGCCCAATAGTATTTTCGCCCCGGCTCAGGTCCGCCATTGTACACTATAGTAGCAGATTTTTGGGCGTACCTGTAAAAACTTTTTACTTCGGGCACAGCCCTGATAATAGCTATTATCTTCTTCTCATCCTTGTCAGGTACTTCAATTACCCGCGACTCCGCAGGTTTATCCGGAAGCAACATAATTGGCTTTTGCCCTAAAGCAGGCAAGCAAAACAATAAAACAAGCAGGCAAGCGATGTATTTCACTACAGTTAAGGTTTTCCTAAAATTAGCACTTTCCCCGCCCTGTACAAAGCTGCTTCTTCTTTTATCTTTCGCGCGTCTTCGGTACTAAGTGGCTTTTCAATCAGCTTATCCAGATCGGGTTGCCCTGCATCAACCCATGCCGAAAACCAGAAGCTGCCTAC
>NZ_CAMLOV010000174.1 GCF_946481715.1 uncultured Mucilaginibacter sp.
ACTTTTCAATTTGTGAAATTCGTTTTATCATGCCAGCCCAGTATTTTATTTTACCCGTAATCCTTGTTGCAATCCTCATAGCAGTGTACAGACTGCGCAAACTTACCTTTGCGGGTACAATCATTGCCGGGCTGATCGCTGTTGGCCTTTATTATGGCTTTGTGTTGCCGGGGATAGTTATGCTGGCCGCGTTTTTTATACTGGCTACCATAGCAACATCATTTAAAAAACATCAGAAGCAAATATTTGAAAAAGAGGCAGAACCCGAAAGGAGGGATGCTTACCAGGTTTTGGCCAATGGCGGCATTGCGGGCATGCTGGGGATACTCAATACTTTTATACCCTGGCTGATATACCCTCACCCCTTAATTGTATTGACGGCGGCCTCGCTGGCTTCGGCCACTGCCGATACTTTGTCATCAGAACTGGGTACCATTTATGGCAAACGATTTTATAATATTACTACGTTAAAACCGGATATAAAGGGCAAAGACGGTGTTGTAAGTGTGGAAGGCTCCTTATTCGGTGTGGCTGGCTCCGCAGTTATCACCCTAATATTTGCCTGTTATTTTGGTTGGACTGCTCATGCCGCTGTTATACTTATAGCGGGAACAGCCGGTAACCTGTTCGATTCCGTTTTAGGCGCTACAGCAGAGCGCAAAGGCTACGTTAGCAACAATGTTGTAAACCTGTTAAACTGCACTTTCGCGGCGTTTACCGCATGGCTGCTGATGCTTATTTAGTAACCACCTGCGCGGTGTTACGGTTAGTTTGTTTCATCAGGATGGTTTTACCGGCGGTAATCTCCGCAAGTGCAGCATCGGTATAGTGCCTTAAAGTTATTAAAGTAAGGTTGTCGTTATATTTCACTTTAAAATACTGTTTTAGGGCCGATAACAGTTTGTCGAACCGCTCGGGCACAAAATCTATACAGGCGGTAAAACTTAATGCCGAAGTTTGCATCACATTCACCTTAACATGGTTTTTGGCAAACAGCCCGAAGATCTCGCTCAGGTGGCTTTCGGATATAAAAGAGTAATCGCCTGCCGATACGGATAGCATCACCTGTTTTTGCTTCAAAATGATAACAGGCTTTGCAAAACTGTTTACCGCATTTTCCTTAATCACAGTACCTGGTGCCCCCGGATCCATAAAAGGCTTTACCAACAAGGGTATTTTGGCGTTTTGCAGCGGTTTTATTGTTTTGGGGTGGATTACACTCGCACCGTAGTAAGTCATTTCTATTGCTTCCTGGTAGCTTATCTCATCGAACTTAATGGTATCGGAAAAATATTTCGGGTCGGCGTTTAAAATACCAGGCACATCCTTCCAGGTAGTAACCGATTCGGCACCTAAACAAGATGCGATAATGGATGCTGTATAATCCGAACCCTCGCGGCCAAGGGTTGTGGTGAAGTTTTCGGATGTACCGCCCAGGAAGCCCTGCGTCACAATAATGCTTTTTTCCAACAACGCAGGGATATCCTTTAGGATGCTTGCGCGGGTTTTATCCCATTCTACCGCGCCTTCGCGGTAAGTGTTGTCGGTATGGATATAACCGCGAACGTCCAGCCATTTGCTGGCAATGCCCTCGTGATTAAACCAGGCGTTTACAATACGGGTTGATACCAGTTCGCCGATAGATACCACCTGGTCGTATATAAAGTCGTAATCGTCATGCGGTTCGTCCTCTATCATCCAGTCTATTTCCACAAAAGTATTGGCTACTTCATCAAAAACAGGGTTGTTTGCTTCGAAGAGTTCGGCCAGTATCTGATAATGGTAATTCTTGATCTCGTCGAAGATCTCGTGGACATCTTCCTGGCCATTAAAGTAGGCGTTGGTAAGCCTTTCCAGGGCATTGGTGGTTTTGCCCATGGCAGATACAACAACCAGTAATTGGCTGCCGGCATAACTGCTTACCACTTTGCCCAAATTTATAACGCCCTCGGCATCTTTAACCGATGCCCCTCCGAATTTAAATACCAGCATCTTTTTTTGTGTATGGTGCAACAACCGCATCGGGCCGTATTAACGTTTTTATTTGTGCCCAGGGAATCAACAGCTCGGTTTGCCCGGCCGCGTAAGGCTTAATTTCGTATTCATTAAATACAAACCGGATACCCACCGGGGTGAACATATAATTATCATTTAGCGCGAATTTATCGTCCCTAAAAAAGTAATCGCGGGCAAGGGAGGATGTATCCTTTAGCTTTTCATTTTTTCGAAAGATATGCTCCGCAATTTTTGTTAACTGCGGGTAACTGCCGGGCACCAACACATCCTTTAAATAAATAGCTTTTTTAGCTCTCGGGTTCCAGTTTAAAAATTCCGTAAAATCGGCACCATGCGCACCGCCTTCGTAAACGTAACCTCCGTACTCCAGCGCCAACAGGCTACTATCCTGGTTTACAACTTTTGCGTAGGTGTTCAGCGTGAAAAAGCGGTCTTCAGATTTGTTTTGCTTTTTAAAATCAGTATACTCTTTAAAATACCGGTCAGTCATCATTTTCAGGGTAGTATCCGTATCGTTATTGTCTGAAAAATTAATGCGCAGCAAACCGCGTTTTACGCTATCATTCAGGGCATTTTGTCCATTAAACAGGGGATAGGTAATTTTCGCGATGGTACAGGCACTATCAGCTTTATTGCCGCAATCGTTGGCACGCTGGTAGATCTTTTGCATAGTGTAAGCAATCGTATCTTTAAAAATATCAGGTTCGGGGCCGTGGCTTGGTTTCCCAAAATTGCAGGAAGCCACCCCAAAAGCAATCAAACAACAAAACGCCACTATTCTCATCAACCTAAAAATTATTAACCTGCTCTTTTGAAAGAGAAGCATTTAACCAGCCTGCTTCAATAGTTGCCTCGTATTTTTTGTAAAAATTGATAGCCGGCTCATTCCAGTCTAATACCTGCCAAACCATACCGCTAAAGCCAAGTTCGCGGGTTTCCTGTATCAGCCGCTCAAACAATATTTTGCCAAGGCCTTTGCCACGGTAAGCTTCAGTTATTACCAAATCTTCCAGGTAAAGGCGTTGCCCTTTCCAGGTAGAGTAGCGGATGTAGTACATAGCAAAGCCTGCAATAAAGCCGTCGGCCTCTACCACAAATGCCTTCCAAACGGGTTTGCTGCCGAAGCCTGCTTCTTCCAGTTCGGCTAAAGTAGCGGTAACCGCATCCGGTTCTTTTTCAAATATGGCCAGCTCTATAATAAGCTCTAAAATACGTGCGCAATCTTCTTTAACGGCTACTCTTAAAATTGTGTTATCCATTTATCATTGGGTCATTTTGCTTCGCGTCATTGAGTCATTGGCGTAGCTTGTAATATTCTGTAAATTCTGGTTCCGGCAAAAATCGTGTCAAATCCCTCAATCCTTAAATCGTGTCATTCTTCCAGTGTTTCACCACCCGGGTGCCGAAAATGGTGCTGCCGAGCCTCACCATATTGCTGCCTTGCTCAATGGCCAATTGATAATCTGCTGACATACCCATCGATAGGGTATCAAAAGAAGGATCTTTGCGGAAAAAGCTGGTTTTTATACCGTCGAAAAATGTTTTCAACTCGTAGTATTCTTCCTTTATTTGCTTTTCGTTATCCGTATTTGTGGCAATACCCATCAGCCCGCGTATGCGCACCCACTTTAAAGCTGTAAACTCTTCGCTGCGTAATAGCTCAATCGCTTCATCAAAACCCAATCCGTATTTGGTGTCCTCGTCGGCAATGTATATCTGCAAAAGGCAATCAATAATGCGCTTGTTTTTTTCGGCATGCTTATTTATTTCCTGCAATAATTTAATACTATCTACCGATTGTATCATGCTGATGAAGGGCGCTATATACTTCACCTTATTAGTTTGCAGGTGCCCTATCAGGTGCCATTCAATGTCGTTTGGTAGTTTTTCTTGCTTTTCTACCAATTCCTGCACCATATTTTCGCCAAATAAGCGTTGTCCTGCATCATAGGCCTCCATCAGCTCTTCGGCAGGTTTGGTTTTAGAAACGGCCAGCAAAGTAACGTGTAAACTGCCTGTTTCCTTTTTTAGGCTTTTGATATTATCTGCAATGCTCATTTATCCGTAAATTTGTTTTTTATAACGCCGCTAAATTACAGAATGCATAAATATATCATCTTGTTTTTTTCAGCATTGGTATTTTTAACTGCCTGCAAAGGCGATGATGCCCCTGAAGGAACAATCCCCGAACCCCAAATGGTTGCGTTGCTTACCGACCTGCACCTGATGGACGGCAGCTTATACAGCGTACCGCAAACACCAGATAGCCTGTATAAATATGGCTCGGCCCGGTACAAGGCCTTGTTTAAGCACTATAAAATAAGCGACAAACAGTTTAAAAGCAGCCTGAAATATTACACCACCCAACCCCTGGTTTTGATGGAGATGTACGATAAAGTATCCGCAAACATCAAGGGGAAAATAGATTCGTTAAGTAAAAAAAGCACGCCACGCAGTGCGCCACGATATAAAAATGCTGTACCCGTTAAATAGCGCCGATAAGCTGGGTTTTACCGAGATAAAGGAACTTATAAAGGCACATTGCCTGAGTGTTATGGGCCAGCAAATGGTTGATAAGATACAGGTAATGAGTAATTACGACCTGATATTCAAATTCCTGAACCAGGCGCACGAGTTTAAAAATATACTCCAAAACGATGATGCGCTGCCGATAAATCATTTTTATGATATCAAATCGTTGGCTAATAAAGCGAGGATAGAAGGCGCGTTCTTATCAGAAGAGGAATTTTTCCAGGTGCAGGCATCGCTGACGACCGTATTTGCCGTTATTGCTTATTTTAATGAACGCAAGGATGTATACCCAAACCTCGAAGCGCTTTTTGAGCACCTGCCCATAGAAAAGGCCATCCTGAAAAAGATAGACATGGTGATAGACCCTAAAGGGAAGATCCGCCATAATGCTTCGCGCGAACTGATGGATATCACCAGCGGTATTGCCAAAGCCGAACAGGAGGCGCGTAAAAAAATAGACCAGATATTTAAAGCCGCAACCGCCAGCAATTGGACTGCAGATGGCTCCCTAACCGTACGCGATGGGAGGCTGTGTATCCCGTTATTAGCCGAAAATAAACGCAAGGTAAAGGGTTTTATACATGATGAATCGGCATCAGGGCAAACGGTTTATTTAGAACCTGAGGAAGTTTTCTCGCTTAACAACCGCATCCGAGATTTGGAATTTGACCGCCGCCGCGAGATCATTAAAATACTAACCACATTAACCGACGACCTGCGCCCTTACACACCATTATTGTTATCGTACCATGGGCTGCTTACTAAGTTGGATTTTGTGAGAGCTAAAGCACTTTTTGCTATAGATATTGAGGCGGAAATGCCAAAGGTTGTAAACGAGGGCAGGTTTGCTTTTTACAACGCGCGCCACCCCTTATTGTACCTAAACTTTAAAAAGGAGAAGAAAACGGTAGTGCCGCTAAATGTATCGATAGACGAAGGCACGCGCATCATCGTAGTTTCGGGGCCTAATGCGGGCGGTAAATCCGTTTGTATGAAAACCGTTGGCTTGCTACAGATGATGGTACAGGCGGGGCTATTGATACCTGCCAGTGCCGACAGCGTGGCAGGTGTGTTTAAGCAGCTTTTTGTGGATATAGGCGACGATCAATCTATAGAAAGCGACTTAAGTACCTACAGTGCCCACTTATCAAAAATGAAACACTTTGTAGAAGGTGCCAACGGCAAAACGCTGATACTGATAGATGAGTTTGGTACCGGTACCGATCCGCAGTTTGGCGGGCCTATTGCCGAAGCTGTTTTGGAAGCTTTGAACCATAAAAAAGTACGGGGTATGGTAACCACGCACTATTCTAACCTAAAAATATTTGCCAGCCACACCGAAGGTATAGAGAATGCATCGATGCTGTTTAACAATACCGAGATGCAGCCCTTGTATATGCTGGAGGTTGGTAAGCCCGGCAGTTCCTATGCATTTGAAATAGCGCAAAAGATAGGCTTGCCGCAAAACGTATTGAATTTGGCCCGTAATAAAATTAGCGCCGGGCAAAAAAAAGTGGATAGTTTGCTGGTAGACCTGGAGCGGGAGAAGAAAGAAATTTTTGATACCAAGCTGAAACTTGATAAACAGCAACGCCACGTAAACCTGCTGCTGAAAGAAAATGAAGAGTTAAAAATTTTTTTGGATGAGAACCGCAAAACCCTGCTAAAAGAAGCCAAGCAGGAGGCAAAGGACATTATCCTGAACGCAAACAGGTTGGTGGAGAATACCATTGCCGAAATAAAAAGCAGTAATGCTGATAAAGAGGTAACCAAAACCCTGCGCGACAACCTTACGGCGGAAGTTAAAAGGAATACCGTAAAAGTAGAGGCTCCTAAAGCGACTACTAATGCCGATGAGGAAATAAAAGCCGGAGATTGGGTGAAACTGATAGATGGCGATACCACCGGGCAGGTGATTGAACTGATAAAAGATAATGTGGTGATTGCCATGGGCGAGTTGCGCACCGTGGTGAAGCGTAAACGGGTGGAGAAAGTTGCTAAATCAACCGTACCTAAAGAGGTACGCCGCAGCAATATTGGGCATACTGCAGATATTGCCAGTTTTAGCCCGGAGATTGATGTGCGCGGTATGCGCACAGAAGACGCGTTGTTTGCAATAGAAAAACTATTCGACAGGGCGTTGATGATGGGCTTTGCAACCCTGAAAATATTGCATGGTAAGGGAGATGGCATCCTGCGGAAGATGATACGCCAGTACCTTAAAAAGTACGAGCAGGTAGATCGGATGGAAGATGAACATGCCGACAGGGGCGGAGCCGGTATAACTTATGTTTATTTTAAATAATACGAATTTACAGCTCGAATTCCACGAATTATTGAGAACGGATGTCACGAATAGAATTTATGAGAAAATTATCGGTTATAAGTTTTGTTGTTTTTATAAGTGTTTGTTTTTCGGTTAGCTGCACGGCGCAAACCGTTGTGCCTTACACCGATCCGAATATCCACTACATGGGGCGCATCGGCTTAAAGGATGACGCCGCTGAACTTACCTGGACGGCATCCTCTGCCATTATAAACTTTGATGGCACGGGCGCAAAGGCTACGCTGCAGGATGATACCGGGTTTGATTTTGTTACCGTTGTTGTGGATGGCAAAGTGGTGAACAGCATCCAGGTAAAAAACTATAAAAAAGAATATGTACTGGCAAGCGGTTTAACCAAAGGCCCGCATAAACTGGAATTGTTTAAGCGTACCGAATACGAAATGGGCCGGCTGCTGTTCTACAAATTTACTTTAGATGGCGATGCTAAGCTATTGCCGCCGCCGGTTTACAAACACAGGATAGAATTTTATGGCAACTCCATTACCTGCGGGTACGCCATTGAAGACCTGGAAGGGAAAGACCGTGGTACTTATGAGTTTGAAAACGGCTACAAAAGCTACGCTAACCTAACTGCCCGGCACTTTAATGCCGATTATTATTGTATTGCCAAAAGTGGCATCGGCGTAACCGTTAGCTGGTTCCCTTACACTATGCCAGAGGTTTACAACCGCACATACGCTTTAGATTCTACCAAACTATGGGATTTTAAAAAGTACACGCCCGAGGTTGTAGTGGTTAACCTTTTCCAGAACGATGCCTGGATAGTTTTACAACCCGAAAACCAGCAGTTTAAAGCGCGTTTTGGCGATACGCCACCCACGCCGGAGTTTATCGTTAAAACCTATCAAAACTTTATCGGCAAGATAAGATTTCAATACCCCGATGCAAAGATCATCTGCGCCTTGGGCGCCATGGATGCCACAAAAAAAGGCTCGCCATGGCCAGGCTATATAGAGAAGGCGGTGGATGGACTGCACGATAAGGGCGTTTACACCCATTTCTTCCCTTATAAGGAAACCGGAGGCCACCCAAACGAGGCGGAACAAAAGGTGATGGCTGCCAGCCTGATAAAGTTTATTGAGAAGAAAATAAAGTGGTAGAGATGCAATGTTGCTCTCCTACGGACGGAAAATTGCTTTTATCATCCTGTCTCTGCCGCTCATATCTTTGCGTAATTCAATACCGGTAAAGCCTTTGTTCTCTAACAATTCTGCTGTCTCTTTACCAAAGGCCTCATTTATCTCGAAGAAAAGCAAGCCACCCGATACAAGATTATGTTTGGCAAAATTGGCGATCGCATCGTAAAAAAGCAGCGGGTTCTCCTCTGGTACAAACAAGGCCGAATTCGGTTCAAACTCTGTAACGTTAGCGTGCATTAGGGTTTTATCCTGCTGGGTAACGTAGGGAGGGTTACTTATTATGATTTCGGATTTGAGATGTTCGATTTCGGATTTGAGGATATCCTGCTGCACGAAATTCACATCAACATCATTTATCACTGCATTTTGCTTTGCTGTCTGCAGGGCCTCTGTAGATATATCCAGCCCTGTAACTTCTGCATGCGGCAAGTTTTTTTTTAGGCTGATGGCAATACAACCACTGCCCGTACCAATATCCAATATCCGCAGAATCGGCTTTTCGCTGCAAACTGCCAACTGCAAACTGCCAACTGAGGCCAGCACCCATTCCACTAACTCCTCCGTCTCAGGCCTCGGTATCAATACGGCGGGATTCACCAAAAAAGGGAGGCCATAAAACTCGGTGCTGCCTAAAATATATTGCACGGGTTTGCCCGTTTTCAGGTCGCCGAGGATACCGTCAAGCTTTTCTAAAGCTCCGGGTGGCGTATCATCTTCGGGAAAAGCTTTTATTTTTGCGCGGGATAATTCCGTTATTTCGCTGAGCACCAACAGCGTTACCGCCTCGGTTTCTTGTGCGCCATAGAGGCCATCAAGCGCCTGGTGAAAATGGAGGAATACATCCTTAATAGTTTTCATGCAACAAAGTAACATAAAACCTACTTTTGTACCATGCCGCAACATCAAATATATATGCAGCGCTGCCTGGAGCTTGCCGCCCTTGGCGCAGGCCATGTAAGCCCCAACCCAATGGTGGGCGCCGTAATTGTGCACGATGGCAAAATTATAGGGGAGGGTTACCACCACAAATACGGGGAAGCACATGCTGAGGTGAATGCGGTTAATATGGTAATAAGCAACTATGAAAACTATGCCAGGTTGTTTGAAAATGCTACTATTTATGTTTCGCTGGAGCCTTGTGCGCATTATGGCAAAACACCTCCCTGTGCCGATCTCATCATTAAACACCACATCCCAAATGTTGTAATAGGTTGCCGCGACCCTTTCCCGCAGGTGGATGGTAAAGGGATAGATAAGCTGGTGGCAGTGGGCGTAGATGTAACTGTAGGCATAATGGAAGACGAATGCCGATGGTTGAATCGCCGTTTTTTTACACGGGTACAAAAACACAGGCCATACATTATTTTAAAATGGGCGCAAACCATCGATGGTTTTTTTGCACCGGCAGATGGCAGTCAGCACTGGATAACCGGTACCGAGGCGCGCAAGCTTGTACACCAATGGCGTGCTGAGGAAGATGCCATTTTAGTGGGCAAAAACACAGTGCTTGCAGATAACCCGCAACTGAATACCCGCTATGCCGAAGGCAAATCACCGAAGCGCGTTATTATCGACCGGCGGCTGGAATTGTCACCCGATTTTAACATCTTCGACCAGTCTGTTGAAACCTTTATATTTAACGAAATAAAAACCGATATTGACGGGGAAATAAAATACATCGCGCTGGAAGACTTTGACAGGTACGTACCGCAATACATGATGTATCAATTGTATCTGCAAGATATCCAGTCGGTTATTGTTGAGGGTGGAGCCCACACATTAAATTCGTTTATAAAGGATGGATTGTGGGATGAAGCCCGTATTTTTACAGGGGCGGATGTTTTAACCAATGGCATACCGGCACCAAAAATAAGCGGCCAAAACGGCGGGCGGTACTCCGTAGGCCAGGACCAATTGCAAGTTTTTTATAATAAGCCTAAAAGCTAATGTTATACGTTTTCCTGAGTGTATGCTGCAGTGTTATCGTGTCGGTTTTACTGAAACTGGCAAGGCGCTATAGTATTGATATTTCGCAGGCCATCACCTGGAACTACCCGGTTGCCATCGGGCTTACCTGGTTCTTTTTCCGCCCAAAGCTGGATGTCGCGGTATTGCAGGCTGGCCCCATACCCATTTATGTAGCCGTTGGTATTCTGCTTCCGGTTATTTTCATGGTCATGGCGTCATCCGTAAGGGTGGCCGGCATTGTGCGTACGGATATTGCCCAACGGCTTTCGCTGCTGATACCCCTGGTGGCTGCATTCTGGCTTTTTAAGGAGCCGCTCACTACAATGAAAGTTATTGGTATCGTTATTGGTTTTGCGGCCATACTTTGCTCTATCCCATGGCAAAAACAAACTGCCAACCGCAAAGTAATAAGTAACGCCTGGTTTTACCTGCTCATCGTCTTCTTCGGTTTTGGGGCGATAGATATACTGTTTAAGCAAGTTGCTGCTTATAAGGAGGTTGCCTATACTACATCGCTCTTCCTGATATTTATACTGGCGTTTATCATCGCATTGATAGGCCTCATCTTCCGTATGATAACCAAAGGAGCACGTATTTCCTGGCCGCATATAATGTTCGGCTGGATAATTGGCGTGGCAAATTTTGGCAACATCCTGTTTTACATTAAAGCTCATCAGCAACTATCTGCAAGCCCATCATCGGTGTTCTCCGCCATGAATATCGGCGTTATTACCGCAGGCGCCGTAGTGGGGCTGGTGGTGTTTAAAGAGCGGCTGAGCCTTTTAAATAAAATTGGCATTGCTTTGGCGCTAACTGCCATTATTGTTATCACCATCTCGCAAAAATAAATGCTTTTCGACGATACGTACAAAACCATTGCCCGGCCAGCCGAAGGCATCTTTCGCGACCGTGGCAGCAAATTCCTGGGTTATGCTTACCCTGTCGGTTCAGATGCCGATATAAAACCCATCGTAGCCAAACTAAAGGCGGCGCACCCCAAAGCCAACCACCATTGCTGGGCTATCCGCCTGGGTATCGACCGTTCGGTTTTCCGGGTGAACGATGATGGCGAACCGTCTGGTACCGCAGGCAGGCCTATTTTAAACACG
>NZ_CAMLOV010000175.1 GCF_946481715.1 uncultured Mucilaginibacter sp.
TTCCATACCCTGCAAAACACACTATTGCCGCTTAATTGCTCGTACCAGGGCTGATCTTTCCCGGTAATGGTAAGTGGTACCAGGGCGGGGGCCGTTTCGGTAACCAGCATGCCCAATTTACGTGCCGTTCGCATCCCGAAATCGGTTGCGCCCATTTTAGGTATAGGCAACCCACCGGATGCTATAACCACTTTTGGTGCTGATAGGGTTTGTTGTTTGCCGTGGCGTTCCAAAGTAACGGTAAAGCCATCGCCGGTTTGCTCAACACCAGTTACCTCGGCATCGCACCATATCTCTTGTCCAAGGTCATCGCACAGCGTAGCAAAAACGTTCACTACATCTTTGGCCTTATCGCTCACCGGGAAAAGCTGCCCAAGGGTTTTCTCCTTACCCTCAATGCCATAAGTTTCAAAAAAGGTGACGGTATCATCCACCGTCCACTGTGCTAAGGTGGAGCGGCTAAAGTGCTCGTTTTGCGAGATGAATTGTTTGTGGCTGGCATATAGGTTGGTATAATTGCAACGCCCGCCTCCGCTGATGAGTATTTTAGCACCCACTTTGTCGTTCTTCTCCAGCACCAGGGTGCGCTTGCCCAAAAAGCCGGCCTGTACTGCGCACATCAGCCCGCAAGCGCCGCCGCCGATAATTATAGCATCAAATTGGGTTTGTTTTGTTAAATTTGCTGTCATGGATGATGTTTCGCAAATATCAGAATTTGGAAAGATACTTATCTTTTTAATTACGGGCATCGTAATGATATTGCTGCTGTTTGGCGTAAACCGTTTGCTTGCCCCGCGAAACCCTAATACAGAGAAGCTTAGCACCTACGAGTGCGGCGAAGAACCAACCGGCAACGCCTGGCTACCCTTCAATTCCCGATTTTATGTAATTGCTTTGGTGTTTTTGTTGTTCGATGTGGAGATGGTTTTTGTGTTCCCCTGGGCAACGGTTTTTGGCAATAAGGAGATCATACAGCTCGACCCAAGGTGGGGCTGGGTATCTCTTACAGAGATGTTCATCTTTTTAGGCATCTTAATATTAGGCCTTGCCTACGTATGGGTAAAAGGCGACCTCGACTGGATAAAGCCGAATCCATCTGTGCCCGATTCCGGCACCAATATCCCGCAATCGCTGTACGATAAGATAAACCTGCAGCAAAGCGCTTTCAAAGTAAAAGAGTTTAGCCTGGAATTGCCGCCACTGCAAACTTCAAATGCCATTAATCCTCCCATAAATACAACAGGCACCACTTCCGAAGTACCAAAAAAGCCTATGTTTAAACCAAGTTTTAAAAAACCTGCTAATGACGCCTGACCTGACTAACGAAAGCGGCGGCGTTGTAGTCACCAAAATGAACGATCTGCTTAACTGGGCGCGTTTGTCATCCCTATGGCCACTAAGTTTTGGTATTGCCTGCTGCGCTATAGAAATGATGGGTGCTATGGCTGCTACTTACGACCTTGACCGCTTTGGTGTATTCCCCCGTCCATCTTCCCGCCAGGCGGATGTGATCATCATAGCCGGTACTGTTACCTTTAAAATGGCCGAGCGCATTAAACGCCTCTACGAGCAAATGCCCGACCCTAAATACGTCATCTCCATGGGATCCTGCAGTAATTGCGGCGGGCCTTACTGGCAGCACGGTTACCACGTAGTAAAGGGCGTTGACAGGGTAATCCCTGTTGATGTTTACGTACAAGGCTGCCCCCCACGCCCCGAGGCATTGATAGGCGCCATACTGGAACTGCAAAAGAAAATTGAGCAGGAAAGCCTGGTAGGGTAGGTAATAGTTTTACTGCGAATTTCCACCTTTCAAATAATCCGCTACATTTGTTACCTATGCAAAAAATACTGGTAGCAAACCGCGGCGAAATTGCCTTGCGTGTAATGCGCTCCGCGCGCGAGATGGGTATTAAAACAGTGGCCGTGTACTCTGCCGCCGATCGTGATGCCCTGCACGTACGCTATGCCGACGAAGCTGTGTTCATCGGCGAAGCGCCATCCAACCAAAGTTATCTTGTTGGCGATAAAATTATTGCCGCCTGTAAACAAACCGGTGCCGAAGGCATACATCCCGGCTATGGTTTTTTAAGCGAGAACGCTGCATTTGCAAGGCAAGTACGCGAGGCGGGTTTAATTCTTATCGGCCCATCGCCCGAGGCTATGGAAGTGATGGGTAACAAGCTCTCCGCCAAAGCAGCAGCATTAAAATATAATATTCCCATGGTGCCTGGCACAGAGGAAGCTATAACTAATATTGCCGAAGCCAAGCTCCGTGCCGAAGAAGTGGGCTTTCCTATCCTGATAAAAGCGGCTGCAGGTGGCGGTGGCAAGGGCATGCGTATAGTTGATACGCCGGGAGATTTTGTAGAACAAATGGACCTGGCAGTATCTGAGGCTACCTCGGCGTTTGGCGATGGGTCGGTATTTATAGAGCGGTATGTATCGTCGCCGAGGCATATTGAGATACAGGTTTTGGGCGATACGCATGGCAATATCCTGCACCTTTTCGAGCGGGATTGCTCTGTTCAGCGCCGCCATCAGAAGGTGGTAGAAGAAGCGCCATCGTCGGTTTTAACGCCTGAGATACGCGAAGCCATGGGTAAATGCGCCGTAGACGTGGCGCGCTCGGTTAACTATACAGGTGCGGGTACGGTGGAGTTTATTATGGATGAGCAACTCAACTTCTACTTTTTGGAGATGAACACCCGCTTGCAGGTAGAACACCCTGTTACGGAACTTATTACAGGCATCGACCTAGTGAAGGAACAAATAAAAATTGCCCGCGGCGAAGCGGTCAGCTTTAAGCAGGAGGACTTAAAAATAATAGGCCACGCTATGGAATTGCGTGTATATGCAGAAGACCCGGCCAATAATTTCCTGCCGGATATTGGTACGCTGCAAACCTACATTACGCCAAAAGGACCCGGCGTACGGGTGGATGATGGCTTTGAGCAAGGTATGGAGATCCCTATTTATTACGACCCGATGATTGCCAAACTCATCACTTTTGGGAAGGACCGCACCGAGGCCATAGCACGCATGGTACGCGCTATCGACGAGTATAAAATTACCGGTATTACTACTACTTTGCCCTTTGGTAAGTTTGTAATGCAGCACGAGGCCTTCACCTCGGGGCAGTTTGATACACACTTTGTGAAGAAGTACTTTACGCCCGAATCGCTGGATACGGGTACCGAAGAGGAGGCAATGATAGCAGCCCTGGTGATGGAGAAGCTGTTGGGTACAAGCAAGGTTGTGTTGGCGCAAAGTGCTGGCAGTGAGGTGTCTGACTGGGTAAGAAACAGGAGTTAATGCCTTTCACAACCCCGCAGTAAGCAGCACAATTATCCATAAATGTAAACCTTTATAATGGCTGATGCGTTGGGTAATTGTACGAATCGTACAATCCGTACAGTTCGTGCAATTTCGTACAACGCCGCACACTTTCGTACAGTTTCGCACAACTTCGTACAGTTTCGCACAGTTTCGTACAACTTCGTACAGCAAAAAGGCGGTTTGCGAAAATCTGCGTTTTTCTTTGATTTTTCGGTGTTTTTCTGTGGTTTTGGCACCCTAAACCCAGGCTTTTCAGAAACCGAAATTTTCACCCTTTTGCCGGCTCTCCCTACCGCGATCATGGGGTGCTAAAATTGCTAAACCCGGCACTCCGCGATTACACTAAACCATACCTGCTAACTCTTCTATCAAGGGCACCTGCGCCGGTACTATTTTCTGTTTTGCGGTTTTCACATCAAACCAGTCGGCACGGTCCACTTCCTCGAAGCTGGCCGTTTTGCCCGATTTTGGTGGCCATTCCATTTCGAAGTAATTGCTGTTGATATTGGTATGGTCTATCTCGGCCTCCACCGCCCAGGCTTGTACCGTTTTGCCGCTCTTGTACTTCACAGGCACCAGCGGTATAAACTCGCCGTCGATACTTTGCCCGGTTTCTTCTTCAAACTCGCGTTTGGCAGCGGTCAACGGGTCTTCATCGCTTTCGTACTCGCCTTTGGGGATGCTCCAGGCACCGGGGTCTTTGTTTTTCCAGAAAGGGCCGCCGGGGTGTACCAGGAAAACCTGCAGTTGGTTGTTGTGTTTACGGTAGGGTAAAATCCCGGCGCTTGGCTTTGGCATGTGGTATTTACAAAATTGGTTAAAGGGGGATGAAGTTTTTCGCTTACTTGAGTTTTTGGCATAACTTACTTATTCTGCTGAAGTTATATTTTTATAATCGGTATAAATTGACCGGGTTACAGCATCTATACCAATAAGGCATTTCCCAAACTCGGTACTTATGAAATAAATATCCCACGTAGCGCGCCCATCGTCAGAAACGGTGCCTTTTATGCTGTAGATCTTTGAACATTTCCGTTCCTTTAAAAGTAATCTCACGTCTTCAAATGTGTACTTAAATGCTCTGTCGTAGTTGGTCGAAGATTGTTTCGCACCTTTGCTATCGTACCCTATGCCTTCGCCTATAGGGTAAGTAATATTTTGTGGATTTTCTGAAAGGTGTTGTTCGCTATAGGCGTAGCTTATAAATCGAATTTTGCCGTTCGGATAATAATAATATATTTCAACTAAAGGCTTTGACGCAAAAGATATCTTTTTGACATACCCCTCTGTTTTATTGCCTGATACTGAGATTCTTTGATCTTTTGATTTTATTTCTTCGATATAGTAAAAAGACCTATTCTCCTCACTAAGGAAGATCGATTTGATCAAAGTATCGCCAGATTTCTCTTCCCCCGTACTGTGTTCATCTACAGATATTTTCTTAACCTTTTTTAAAAGTTGAGAAACATTTAAAGCCTCCATATTTGTATTTAAATGTTTTTGGATTTTACAACAGAACAATGTCATTGCCGTCATCGAAATTGCAATAGCTATGTTTGATGTTACCTTCATATTATTCAGTATTCAACAGAGGATGCCCGATTTAATGATTTGCTTGCAAATTAGCAAAACACAAAGTATTATACTTAGTTTTATCTGTGTAATTAAACCGGTTATGGAAGACATCAGGTGGAAAAAATTTAAGCTTTGCGGCGATTATAACGTGGATATGCGCAGCCTTTACCTGGCCTGGGCAACCCCGGGCGGGTTGGAGAAATGGTTCCTGCGCAAGGCAGACTTTTTTACCATACCGCAGCGCCTGCGCGGGCGCGACGAGCAAATAGCCAAAGACGATACCTACGCATGGCACTGGCATGGTTACGATAATACCGTTATAGAAAAAGGCCGGGTACTGGAGGCCAACGGCATCGATTTTTTAAAATTCAGCTTTACCGGTAATACTACGGTGAGCGTTTCCTTCTCTACCCGCAACGGCGTTTCCATTATCGACCTGTTGCAGGAAGATATCCCACAGGAAAGCGACCCGGAGAAAAATCTGCTGGTGCAATGCCAGATAGGCTGGACGTTTTACCTGGCCAACCTAAAATCGGTAATGGAAGGCGGGAAGGACCTGCGCAATAAAAGGGTGGAGTTGGCAAGTTGCTTTAAATAGGGTTTACGCTAAAGGATATTAATGATTAGCTATAAAACCGTATTTGTACTCCTAGTGGCTTTGTTTTGCAGCCCAGCTACGCTTTTTGCACAAATTGATACCCTGCACCTGTATTACAACATCAACCAAAAGGTTGTAAGTACGCACAGGCTAAAAATCGATTCGGCTTTTGTGGCGGATAAGAGCCGTATTGAAGCAATAAGGATTATCGGCTATGCGGATTATTTAGGCAGCAAACCATACAATGCAAAGCTAAGCTTAACCCGTGCCAATAACGTTAAGAGTTACCTACGGCAGCTTTTCCCCGGAATAGATATTGTAAGCACAGGTAAAGGGCAGCAACCATTTGATGGGTATATAAGGCCCGAGGGCAGCCCGACAGACCGGCGGGTGGATGTGATCGTACTCAAAATTATCCCAACATTACCCATGCCGCAGGATACGCTAACAGTAATAAGCGAATACTCGCCTGGTACAAAAGAACACCACGTTATTAAGGACTCCCTATTCCGTGCTAAATTAGATAGGTTGACTACCCTTAATCCCGGCGAAAGGATTGATATTGACGAGTTATTGTTTATAGGCGGGAGGCATTTTCTTACGCCTGCATCTTATAAATACGCGGACATTTTGGTGGAGTTGATGAAGAAGCACCCTACGCTAAAAATCAAAATTATAGGGCATATCTGCTGCGAATATAATGGGAGGGATGGCTTCGATTTCGACAACAAGAAATACGCGTTATCTAAGTACCGGGCAGAATTTGTGTTCGATTACCTTGTAAAGGCCGGTATAGATAGAGGCCGAATGAGCCACAAGGGCGTTGGCAGCAGCGACCCAAAAGTTTTCCCGGAAGTTACCGCCCACGATTCTGAAATGAACAGGCGTGTAGAGATAGTGGTAGTGAGCAATAAAGAATAACCTATTCTCATCCAAATATCCTCTTATCCGCAGCGTTAAAAAATCGCGAAGCAAAACATTATTTTTGCAGCATGTTTACAGGAATTATAGAAACTTTAGGCAAAATAACCGACCTGCGCCACGAGCAGGGCAACCTGCATATTACCGTAGAATCGGCCATTGTGAATGAATTGAAGATAGACCAGTCGGTAGCGCATAACGGCGTTTGCCTTACAGTGGTTGGGCTTACCGATACCACGCACACGGTTACTGCCATTGAAGAAACGCTGAATAAAACCAGTATTGGGCACTTAAAAGTGGGCGAGCCGGTAAACCTGGAGCGTTGTATGCAAATGAACGCCCGGCTGGATGGCCATATCGTACAAGGGCATGTAGACCAAACAGCCATTTGCACCAAATTTACCGAACTGGACGGTAGCTGGGAATACACTTTTGAATATGATGCCGCAACAGGCAATGTCACAGTAGAGAAGGGCTCGATATGCGTAAACGGCATCAGCTTAACCGTTGTAAACTCCGGCCCAAACTATTTCTCCGTTGCCATTATCCCTTATACCTACGAGCATACCAACCTGCACAACGTACGCGAAGGCTCGGTTGTAAATTTGGAGTTTGATATTATCGGCAAGTATGTGGCAAGGCTGATGCAGCGATAGGTAAATCCTCAACGCTGCTCACAGTAGGGGGCACCTACGGAGCCTGCAATTTATATGTTGTTTTTTTCTATAAACAGGTTACTCCTACGGAGTGGTGATTGTACCCGCTGCTGCGAGTTTTCAACTCGTGGCGGGCATTGCATCAGCTTCCAGCTGACGCAAGCCGGAAGTTTGCACTATGCACACCACGAGATACGCTGCGCTAATTTCGCGGTAGCGGAAGATTTTAGGGTTCATTTATAAAACCCAAGCGCCTCTTTCAATATTCCATCAATTTTCTCCACCGGGATATCCTGTTCGGCATCTATCAGCAATATTTTCATACGGGCGCGTTTCTCCTGCAACAGGTCGGGGTGGTTTAGGCGGTTGCCTTCTACTATGCCGATGTAGGGCTGCAGGTATTTTTTATGCACCCATAAATAACAAAACATTTTGCCCTTGTAGCAATACATGGGCATGCCGTATTTCCATTCCTCGGTGAGGTTGGCATCCAATGATAATATATGGCTGCGCAAAAAAGCCAGGGCACTTTTTGCAGGCTCTGGCTTGTCTAAAAAATAATTGTCGATGGGGCGTGGCATGAACCGGGATTTTTTTAAAATTCACCACCCCGTCATTGCGAGGTACGAAGCAATCTCCCGACTAGCAAATCGGCTATGCAACTCGCTTGTCCTGTGCAGAGATTGCTTCGTACCTCGCAATGACGCACCGGGTTTACGTTCTTATTGCTCCACACTATGTATAGGCCTAAACACCCTGCTCCAGCGGATCTTGTTGAAGAAGGATTGCGTACTGTCGATGCTCATCCAGGTAATAACTGCCTTGCCTACAATGTGATCCTCGGGCACAAAGCCCCAAAAACGCGAATCTTCCGAGTTATGGCGGTTATCGCCCATCATCCAGTAGTAGTTCATCTTAAACGTGTAGCTGTCGGCTTTTTTATCGTTGATGTAAACGTCTTTGCCTTTAATCTCCAGCTTATTATGCTCGTAAACTTCAATAGCGCGGCTGTAAAGCGCAGTGGTGCTATCGTTCAGTTTTACAACGGTTCCTTTTTTGGGTACAAGGATAGGGCCGTAGTTATCCTGGTTCCATTTAAACAGCCCACTTTGCGGGAATACACGCTGGTCAGCTTCGCCTGCTGCCTGGTTTACCTGGGTTATGGATTTTACATTAGAGAAGTTTTTTACCTGCTGGTAACTATCAGTAGGTATCACCATCTCGTAAGTACTTGTACCGTCGAAGCCGCGGGTTTCTACATGCAGTTCGTCTAATATATCCTGGTTAAGCGGCGTACCATTGGTAACCACCAGGTATGATGTTTGCGCATGTGGCGCGTTTTTTACGGCTTTGCCGTCGGCATAGGCTTGTCCGTTTACAATAGTAATGGTTTCGCCGGGCAGCCCAACGCAGCGTTTTATGTAATGCACGCGCATATCCACCGGCCGCGGGGTGGTTTCTGCAGGGTAGTTAAATACCACAGCGTCGCCGCGTTTTACATCGCCTAAACCGGGTAAACGATAGTAAGGCAGTTGCAGCCCATCGTAATAGGTTTTTACGCCTCCCCAAACGGTCGATTCTAAAAAAGGTACCGATAACGGTGTCATCGGCATGCGTGCGCCATAGGATAATTTGCTAACAAACAGGTAGTCGCCCGTCATTAAACTGCCTTCCATAGAAGCGGAGGGGATAGCAAAGGCCGAGAATAATAGCCCGCGGATAATGGTAGAAGCTATCAGGGCAAACAAAATGGCATCCAGCCATTCGCGTGTTTTGCTCTTTTGAGGCTTAGTTGTATCTGCTTTTTTGCGCGACAAAAATTTCCAGTTCATAATGTTCTCCGTATTAATTTAGCAATCCTTACCCGGTTAGAGTGCCGCAAGTAAAAAATGTTACAGGCAGCCGGGTGATTTTTAACCCTATTTATTACATTTAGCCACTTTTATATCAACCCTATGTTACGACGCAATTTTATTAAGCTTTCTGCAGCATCTATGGCTGCTGTACTATATAGCCGGCTCACCTACGCAGGTATTGGCGGCGCTTCCCTTATCAACCACCCCGACGAGGTGTGGGCAGAGGTTGGCGGGCAGTGGGTAAAACTCAATAGCGGGGGATTAGTTTATACTTATAAAGATGTGCGTGTGGAACTAAAAAGTACAGGCAATGCGCAGTCGGTGTATATCCAGTCGCCGGTGGAAGAGCTAATGGCCGTGCGCCTGAAATGGAAATACGAGACAAAAAAATATTCGAAAGTATTAGGCGACCATTGGGAACGCACGTATGGCGACCTTGGCTGGAAGGCCCCCATAGCAAGCGCTAAAAACCCATGGTATGTTTTACTGCACGATGAGAAGCAAACCGCAGCATTTGGTGTAAAAACCGGTGGTAATACCATTTGTTATTGGCGGGTACAGCCCGATGCGCTGGAGCTTACGATGGATACCCATTCGGGCGGCACGGGCGTAAAGCTGGGGCAACGGAAACTGCATGCTGCGGATATTGTAACCACCTTAAGCCTTGCCAAGGAAAACCCCTTTGCCACCCTTACCCGTTTTTGCAGGATAATGTGCCCTAACCCGCGCCTGCCAAAACAGCCCGTGTACGGCATAAACGATTGGTACGTGGTTTATGGCAACAACTCCTTCAATTCTATTAAAGAACAAACTACATTGATGAGCGGCTTGGTAAGCGATACCGGCAACCGCCCATTTTCGGTAATTGACGACGGCTGGCAGCAGCCCGACGATTTTTCGTTGGTGAATGATAAGTTTAAAGACATGCATAAAATGGCCGATGAAATAAAAGGCCTTGGCATGCGCCCGAGCCTTTGGACCCGCCCGCTAATAGCCCGCCAGGATGATAAAGTAAGCCTGCTTGCACCGGTAATCCCCGGCAGGGCCAATAAGGACGAAAAGATACTGGACCCAACCATCCCCGAAACTATTGAGCGTGTGAAACGTAACCTGCGCCTATATAAGCAATGGGGCTATGATATGGTAAAGCACGATTATAGTACCTATGATATTTTTGGCCGCTGGGGCTTTAAAATGACGGATGAATTTACATCGCCGGGGTGGAAGTATTACGACCAAACAAAAACCAACGCCGAGATCATCAACCACCTTTATGCTGCAATACGCGAGGCTGCGGGCGATATGTATATAATAGGCTGTAATACCATGAGCCATTTATCGGCCGGCGTGTTTGAACTGAACCGCACCGGCGATGATACCAGCGGCAAGGAATGGGCGCGCACAAAAAAAATGGGGGTGAATACTTTGGGTTTCCGCCTGCCGCACCATAACACTTTTTATGCTGCCGATGGCGACTGTGTTGGCCTAACCAAAGATGTGCCATGGGATAAAAACCGCCAGTGGCTGCAGTTGCTTGCAGAAAGCGGCGCCCCGCTGTTTATATCTGCCGAGCTGGATATTTTAGATGCTGATAAAAAGGCGGCAATTAAAACCGCGTTTGCGCAAGCCGCCAAAATACAGCCTACCGGCGAACCGCTGGATTGGCTAACCGAACAATGGCCAAACAAATGGAAGCTGAACAACCGCGAAGTTACTTTTAACTGGGATTGATAATTTCTGTTGATACTGGGGCAGTTTCTCGCAAAGGCGCAAAGCCGCGAAGGTTTCCATTCGCCACTACGTCGTTGCGAGGTACGAAGCAATCTACCGGTTAGCAGGGCGGACTTGCAGAACGGCTCTACGCTTCACAACGGCATTGAGGGGGTTAATAAAGAGCCGTTCTGCTCTCCACGCGTCATTGCGAGGAACGAAGCAATCTCCCGGTTAGCAGGGCGAATTTGCCGAGCGGCTTTGCTCATCACAAATACATTGCAAGTTCAATCCTCATTTCACCATTCTATTGACACTATGGCTTAGGAGAGCTTGTGTGTGAACTAAATAACGGGGGGGGTTGGGGGGGG
>NZ_CAMLOV010000176.1 GCF_946481715.1 uncultured Mucilaginibacter sp.
CCGTTTTTGAATCGTACTGGATGGTGTCTATTTTTCCGTGCGGAATGTCGGCACGCATAACATCAAAACCGGCTTGCGCTTGTTTTGCAATATCTTGCGCGAAAATACAAGACGTAAATAACAACGCTGCTACGGTGCAAAGCAATTGTTTAATTTGGAATGACTTTCTCATTTTGCTGGCTATATTTCTTGGGATTAATACGATTAATTTTGCTGTGGAGTTATAAGTTGGTATTTTCCACTAAGGTGCATCAGGCTAAAAAGGTATAGTAACCCATCGTAATATGGGTCGAAATACCCGTCGTCGTACGGTTCGAGTTTGGCTTTCCATAGCGCATGCACAAAATCGAGGCTGGCTTTATCGTTGTTCATTATCGATGCAGAAGCGGAGGTAGCAACCAAGCCAAGGGAATGCCTCAGTTTTTCAACACTCCCTGCCTTCAGGATAAAACCCGGGCGGGTGCCATCGAGGTTAAACTGATCTTCAAAAGTATCGATGCCTTTTGACCGCAAAAAATTTTGGAAACGTTTTGAGTACACCTCTTGCCAGGCTTTGTCTTTACCAAACCAAACGTAATCCATAGTAATATTCATCGGCACCCGCCACGAGTCGTACCTAAAGCCCGGCGGCATCCAGGGCGTTGGGTGGGGTTTGCCACTAAATTCGGTATAATCGGAATTTAGCGCAGTTACCGGATCACAAGCCCTGTGCAGAAAAACGCGCGAGGTATCGGCGCAATCCCTGTAAAATTGCTCGTGCCCGTCCTTGGCGTACAAAGCCCATGCCTCATAAAAAGCGGGAAGATGATATGATGGATCGGTCCAATTGTAATTGTTGCCTTCCGGAACAAATGTTATTTGTTTATGCTCGGTATTAATTAAGTTGTATACATTTTTCGAACCATCCTTTTTCCACATGGCATCCAATATCCGGCGCGCCTCACCGTAATAGTTTATCCCTGTGTTGTTGCCCCATTTATTGGATGCAAATAAGAGACTGGTAATGTAATATAACTCCCCATCGGATGCAGACCCTTCCGAATTACGCTTCATGGTTGTGGTGTTAATGCTCCAGGCAAAGTAACCTTCCCTTGGTCCGTCCTGGTGCTGGAGGTATTTTTTAGACCATCGCCATATCCGGTCAAATACATCTTTCTTGTTCAGCTGTACAGCAATCATCATTCCGTACGAAAGCCCTTCTGTCCTGGCATCGTGATTTTTTATATCGCTTACGTAACCAAGCGTATCTCCTACTTTAAAAAAAACATGGTTAGGCCCTTCAAAAACGTCGTAATATGCCTTTGCAACCTTCTCATCGATAGCTGACTGGCTGTAGCCCGCCTTCCGAAGCAGGTTACTATAGATGCCGGTTTTAATGGCCGCGGTACTTTTTTTGCTGCCCCGCTTTTTATTTTGAGCAAAAATTAATGCGGGAACTAATACAATCACTAACAACAATACGAACACTTTTTTCATACTTATATCTTCTATCTGGTTATAAACTTAATGGTTTTAACAAATGTCTCATTAGGTGTGCCGGGTGGGAATTTCATGAACAGATCATGCTCTCCTGTAACGTTACTTAAACCCTTTTTGAACATTTTCCACTTACCCGCCCCGGTTGTTGTGAAGGGTATTTTGGCTATTAGCTTTCCACTATTCAAATCATCAAGCCATACTTCAAAATACCCGGGCTTTGCAGAAGAAACTGTTAATTCTAATGCTGAAGGCTGTGTAGCGCCCAACTCCACCCCCGAAATCATAAACCACCCTCCAAGGGCGGACGTGTTAGTTACTACCGCGCCCGATTTTGAATCGGCCGTCATCACGCCAAAATAGTTGCTGTATCCCGCAGCCGGCAGCGGCGATAAACCATCTTTGCAAATGAAGAAATCAAAATCTGCAGGTTTACCTTCGGCGAAGAGCCCAACACTGGTACCCACCCATGAGTTAAAGTTTGGCTGCGCCATATCCAGTTTTACCGCGCTTATTGCTCGGCCCAATTGGGTCCACTTTTTGCCATCGCCACTGTAAAAAGCGGTTAAAAGATGCTGTTCCCGTTGCAGTTTTAACCAAACCACATCGCCTGCTAAATTTGCAACAGTACGTGTAGCAGTATCTAAAGTAAATATGATCTTTTTACCACTATCGTATCCTGTATACAATCTTGCTGTTTCCTTTTGATTGCCGTTGGTAAGATACAGCCCCGCCTTTGCGTTCGGTTCAATTGCATGAAGTGACACTTTTGTAACCACGGAATAGAAATGGTCTGTTTCCTTCTGCATCAAATGAGTGCGATTAGAGTCGGGCGTAAGCCTTACCCAGCCTTTGCGCAGGGTTAACGAATATCTGTTGGAAGCTTTCTTGGTTAAAAAATGCCACCATGGGCCAAGTGAGGTAGCGTTAAAATAATCAGTCTTAACACTTCGCCACGGAATACTCGATTTGGGCAAAAGTGGCATTAAAATAGGTTGGGGGGTGGGTGCCATCCCCCAGGGCCTCTCCCCTTCCCATATTATCGGATATAAAGAAGTTTGCCGGCCCAAGCCCGACCAATCGTTTCCTTCATACTTCTCGTAACTTTGCCCTATTGTCCACCAGCTACCATCGGCAAGCTGAAATGGCGCCGCAATATGGTTTGGGCGCCGGAAGCCTGCTTTAGCATCGGTTATAGGTTTAAAAAAATCGCCCAGCCTTTCCCATTTGGTGGAATCTCCCGTCAACGCTGTCCCCCTCATTACGTATTGCCCGCCAGAAACATCCCCGGCGGGGAAGTAATAGTAAAAACCGTTACGTTTACACATTACAGGGCCTTCTGCCCAACTGTATTGCAACTTGGAATTTACCCAATCCATATTAATTATATTACCGGTTATTTGCCCGTCTGGTCCTAAAGGCTGAATACGGTTTACTTTTTGGCCGTCCTTAATAACCATATAAGGCTTACCATCATCATCTACAAAAATGGAGTTATCATACCCCAGGTTGCCGGTTTCCTGGTTAGATTTTACCCGTACGGGATCAGTCCAGGGGCCGGCAGGCGAATTGGCTTTACAAAACCACTGGCCGCCTGCGGAGAAATAAATCCAATAAGAACCATAGAAATAAGTAATGGCACCCTGCCATATCCCGCCAGAGGGGCGGTCGTTAACCCAGCCCGCCTTTGCAGATGGTAGCACCCTGCTAATTACCTCCCAATGTACCAAATCGGTTGAGTGATAAATGGGCAGGTACGGGTTAAAGTGGAATGTTGAACCGCAATAGTAAAAATCGCTGCCCACCTTTAACAAGGTTGGGTCCGGATGGTCTCCTGGTAAAACAGGGTTCACGTACGTTTTAACAGTTGAAAAAAACGATGTAGAATCAGTTGTTGCATTTTGTTGCGACCGCGCAGTTGAAAGGCAACCTAATTGCAAAATTATACCGAACGAAATAGTGTACAGATACCTCATATGCGGGGTTTACTACTAACTTTTATCATTACCAACTAAGTGCGCAACGCAACACACCGCTATATTACATACCCACTAAACTACACGCATAGCCTGACTTATAATATAAAGTCAGTTAGGGACAAATTAATAACAGATGAAAGTTTATGAATTAGCTTCTTAATTGGGACAGGAAAATCCTGAACAGTTCAAAAATATTTATACAAGTGAGCTTTAAGTAACACTATTTAACATGTTAGTGCAAGAAATGTATAGTTGACGGTAAAAATGCAGAACTGTAACCCAAAAGACCAATAATACAGTTTTATTTTAGGCGGTGGTTAAACGCGCAACACCTAAATACCCTTATAAAACTTCTTCTTTAAATTCCATTTTACGGTATTCTGAGGGAAGTACATCAAACTTGTTTTTGAATGACTTTGAAAAGTAATGAGGTGTACCAAAACCTGCTTCATACGCTATCTGCGATACCGTCATGTCGCTTTTTAGCAACAAAAATGCGGCCCTATCCAGTTTATAGGACCTGATGAATTCTACCGGTGGCTGGCCTGTGAGTGCGAATATCTTGTTGTAAAGCGCGCCTCTGCTCATTCCCAAATGCTCGCTCAGATCTACTATTGAGAATTTGGGGTTCGTTAGATTTTTTTCGATGTAGTTTATTGCGGTACTCAAAAATTTTTCCCCGCTCGATTCTACTTCCACCCCGTCCGGAGTTACTTTAAGTTGTTTGGTATAAGCATTTTTTAATATGCTGTTTTGAGATAAAAGGTTTTTAATTTTGATATTTAATATCTCAAAATTAAATGGTTTTGTAAGGTAATCATTTGCCCCTGTTTCCAACCCCAATAGCTGTTCTCTATCGCCGGTAAGCGCAGTAAGTAAAATAACCGGGATATGACAAGTCCGTTTATCTGCTTTAATTTTACTGGTCAATGCAATGCCGTCCATATAAGGCATATTGATATCACTTACAACCAGGTCGGGGTGGAAAGAAAGCACTTTTTCCCAGCCCTCTTTACCATCTGCTGCCTCTTCTGCTTTAAAGTGTCTTTTTAAATTATCCTTAATGTACGCTCTCAATTCTGCATTATCTTCTATAATTAGCACACGAAGCTTTGAGGCGGCATTTGTTTTTATCTCTTCAGTTAAAACATCTTCATCCTCGTATAAAACATCATCGTACTGGCCAATCTCTTCCGGTGTGCCTGCCAGCGGGGCCATTGCCTGCGCATGAATTTGATGATCAAACAATTCCAAATTAAGCATTATTGTAAAAACAGCGCCACTGCCTGGTTTGCTATCAACCAAAATTTTTCCATTATGCATTTCGGCAAACTCTTTAGCAATTGACAGCCCAATGCCGCTTCCCTGATTTAAGCTTCCCGATGAATCGCCCACCTGGAAAAAGCGATTGAAAATCTTGTTTAGGTTTTCTTTTTCAATCCCGATCCCGTTATCTGTTACCTTAATCGCCAGAGAGACCTTTGATTTATTGCCGTCTGAAGGAATTTGAAGCACCTCTACCCTAACTTTCCCACCCGGAGGCGTAAACTTAAATGCATTTGATAACAGATTGAGAAGTATACGCTCAATTTTATCGCCGTCGAATTTTACAAACAACGGATAAAACAAACCCTCATAATTAAGCTGGATGTTTTTAGATTCTGAAAGATCATAGAAGGAATCTACAACATCCTTTATAAATGATGTAATTTCTCCCTCAGCCAAAGACATTTTCATCTCATGCTCTTCAAGCTTACGAAAATCCAACATTTGGTCCACCATATTCAATAACCTATGGCTATTCCTTTTAATAACAGCAAGCTGCTTGGTGGTTTGATGGTCGCTGTGTTGTGCCAGCAGTTTATCCGTTGGTGCCATGATAAGCGAAATGGGCGTACGAAATTCATGGCTAAGATTTGTGACGAATTTTACTTTCATCATATCTACCTGGTGCATCTCTTCGGCTATCTTTCTTTCCTGCTCAATAGCGAGTTGGCGCTTAACTTTTTTAATCCCCAGGTGCCTGATATAAAACAAGCCCCCTACCATAACAGCTACATAAGCAAAATAAGCGTACCAGGTCATCCAGAAAGGGGCACGTATAACAATACGCACTTGCGCAGGTTTGTTGCTCCAAACGCCATTGTTATTGGCTGCCTTAACCATAAAGGTATATTCGCCGGGGTTTAAGTTAGTAAAATAAGCAGTAGTGCTTTGCCCAACATAGTTCCAGTCTGCATTAAAGCCCACAAGTTTGTAGGCATAACTATTTTGTTGTGGAATTGTGAAATTTATGGCGTTGTAACTCAAGGAGAAATCTTGCTTGTAATGAAGCTTGATTACTTCTGCAACTGAAACATCGCTGTTTATAGGCGCATCCTTACCGGCAATAACTTCCTTGTTATCAGCGTGTAGCCCTGTCAAAAACACAGGGGGCGGGTTTTTATTAAATTTTACATCTTTTAATGGATTTATGTAATTTAAGCCTTCTCCGCCACCAAAAAAAAGAGAACCGTCGGAATACTTTAACCCTGCACCATCAGAAAAAGCTGCATTCTGCAACCCGTTAAACTTTGAATAATTGGTGAATGTTTTTTGCATGCTGCTAAAACTGGTTATGCCCTTGTTTGTGCTCACCCATATATTTCCCCGGTTATCTTCTAATATTTTATGAATAACACCGTTTGAAAGCCCGTCGCGTTGTGAATATGAATGTATTTTATTTGTAGCTTTTTCATAACAAAATAAACCATCGCCGCTGGTTCCTATCCACATATTGCCAAGATGGTCTTCCAATAGGCTAAAAACCCGGTCAATTGCCATACCTGTATTGGCAAAGTTCAGCAACTTGAACTTTTGAGTTTTCTGATTTAAAATAGCGACCCCTGTCCCTACAGATCCAATCCACAAATTCCCTTCCCGATCCTCTTCAATTGCCCTGATGTATCCATTTAATGGCAGGCTTCTTTGATCTAAAGAACCAAAGGTGCTTTCGTACTTTTGAAATGTTTTTGTTTTAGGGTTGTATTTATTTAACCCTTTACCATTGGTGCCAATCCACATATTGCCCCCGGCATCTTGTTTTAGGCAAAATATTTCATTACTGTTAATGCCAGCAATGCCATTGCCGGCCTTTAGCTGTTTATAATCGCCTGTTCGGGTATTGTAAATAAAAAGGCCGTTTTGAAAAGTGCCCATCCAGAGCTGTTCCTGGGCATCAAGGGCCATGCACAAAATTGGCAAGCCCGCCGAGTTTATTTTTTCTTTTGGCTTTACTTCCAAATGGGTAAATAACCTTGTTTTCATATCAAAAAGGTTAAGCCCGCCGCCATCTGTCCCCACGTATATATCGCCCTTGCTATTTTCTATAAGAGAGGTTACAACCGGGTTGCTTAAGCTTTTGGGGTCGTAGCCGTTGTTTTGCTTTAAATTGAATAAGGTAAGGCTTTTATCATATTTATTTACCCCGCCTTCATAAGTGCCCAACCAATAAATACCATTGGGGTCTAAATACAAGCAACGTATAGATTTGCTGTTTATGCTGAATAGTTCACGGTCATCGTGCTTAAAACGGTTTACGCTCCCCGTCTGCATGTCCATAATATCAAGCCCGCCTTCTGTGCCTATCCATAGTTGGTTGGCATCTGCTATGGCTACGCTATAAATAAGGTTACCACTTAAAGTTTGGCTATTTACCGAACTATACTTGAAGTTTTTAAACACCTTCAAATCGGGTGATAGACAACTTAGCCCGTTAGAAGTCCCTATCCAAATTCTGCCGTCGGTAGATTCGGCAACGGTGTTAACTATATCAGCAACTATTGTATTTTTATCATTGGTACTATGGGTAAAGGTTAGCAGGCTACCTGCCTTGGCATCATATAAGTGAAGCCCTGTTGATGTACCGATCCACATCCTGTTTGCCATATCCTTAAACAAACAAAAGATATTTTCGGGAACGAGTTGTCCCTCTCCTTTTTTTGCCGGGAAAAAACGGCGGGTAGTTTTTGCCTTCAAATCAACAATGGTAATACCATCAATGGTTCCAACCCATAATCGCCCCTTCGAGTCGCCGCATATCGCCCTTATATATTGATTCGCGACATCGCCGAGATGGCTATACCCCGGATAAGGATTAAACTGATCGCGCGACTTATCATAAAAATAAAGGCCGCCACCCATGGTTCCAACCCAAATGCGGCCGGTTTCATCTTTATACAGTGAGGTAGCTTCCTTAGCTTGAAAACTACCCGCATTACCGGTATGGAAACCATAACCCTTTATATCCCGTCCGTTAAACCTGTCGATGCCTTCTGGTGTGGCAAACCACATATAACCATCATCATCTTTTAATATAGCGTTTACGGTGTTTGATGATAACCCGTCCCTGGATGTTATCGATGTAAACTTTATTTCCTGCGCATTTGCGTTGATAACAATAGTAAATAAAATGAATGCAGAAAAGCGCAGCGGGTGTAGCAGCAACATTCTCATCGGTTTACTTAAAAATAACTGTTTACAATGCATTTTCATAACAATTTGCAGGCAGCTTTACATAATTCGCCCTGCAATGACAAGGAAATTGCGACGGAAATACGTCCTGAACGACAATTCAGTGCTATTCCACGTTATGTAAAGATGCCTTTTTCAGAAAAATGAGGCGGTTTATAATTGTTAAATTTACAATTCTTTTTATAGAAGATGCAAATATCTTATTAGTTCTTAAACCTTATCCAATCAATCTCCGCCGGCTCGGTCCCTGTAAGAATAATAAAGATATCGTGTTTACCAGAAATCGTTTTTTGTATGCGCGCGTTTGCAGCCGCCCACTTAGTACCTTTAGCAATTTGGCGGGCTCCCACAAGCGGCCCATCTATTTTATCCAGCCGTATTTCCAATTTGCTACCCCGGGCAGATTTAGCCATTATCTCTACGCTTTTCGGATTTTTATCAAACGCTACCGCATTATAGCGCACCCAACTACGCTGTTGGTTAAAATTTACTTTCCATCCATTGAATCGGTTTGCTGTATCAATAAAATCCACAGATGCACCAGTGTTGCTAATAGCGCTGTACCTATCAGTTTCTATTTTACTTTGCGCGTTTGCGACTCCAATACCCCGTAGCGTAGGCATTACCTTACGGATAGTTCCATCCTCATTAAAAAACAAGCTATCCGCCTTTATAGACCTGGCTTTGTCAAACTTTGGAGAAAATTGGTTATCATGGTAAAACAAGTACCATTGATTTTTAAACTCCACAATGGATTGATGGTTTGTCCAACAGCCGGATGCAGACTCATCCATTATAACGCCTGTGAATTTAAAAGGGCCTAAAGGGTTATTACTTGTTGCGTATTCGAGCCGTTCGATCTTGTTGGCCACATGTGGATAAGTAAGGTAATAAATCCCTTTTCGTTCGAACATAAAAGGCCCTTCTTTAAGCCCTTTATCCGGAAGGTTAGCCAATGTTATCTGGGCGGAATCAAGTTCTATCATGTTATCTTTAAGCTTTGCTGCATAAATATTGCCCTGAGACCAATACAAATATGCCTGCCCGTTTTTATCAATAAAAACATTCGGATCTATCCCATGTACGCCTTTTATCGGCTCGGCTTGGGGCGTAAAGGGCCCATAAGGCTTATCTGAAGTTGCTACGCCTATTGTGAAACCCTTGCCATTTACCCCCCCAGTTGAATTAGTGGGAAAATAAAAGTAGTATTTCCCGTTCCTGAATACGCAGTCGGGTGCCCACATGCTATACGCTGCCGGATCGGCCCAGGGCACAGTAGTTTGCGAAAGTATTCCGCCATGGTCGGTCCAATCGGTAAGATTTGCCGAAGAAAAAACATGGTAGTCTTCCATACAAAACCAACCCAGGCGGCCATGCCCCGGGGTTGCCAAAATATCGTGCGATGGATATATATATAACTTCCCTTCAAAAACCCGGGCTGTAGGGTCGGCAGTGTATTGATTTCTGATAAGCGGGTTCTGCGCACCTGCATAGCTAATTAGCATAGTTAAGAAACATAGCGATACCCAACTTGCCTTGTATAATTTCATGTTGTATTTATTTGATTTAGAACTTATATTTTTACCTATTAACCAACGCTTTACTGAAATAACAACGGTGCAAAGTGGTACAGGTTGTTGCGCCACACCGGCCAGGTGTGACCTCCCGGGTACTCGTAATAGGTATAGTTAATATTCAGGTCTTTTAATTTGGCAAGCATCAACTGGCAGTTGTTGTAGGCTATATCCTGCTTCCCTCCCATGGCTATCCAGAAGTTCTTCAAGTTCTTGTTAATTACTCCCGTATTTTTCTTCATAAAATCATATTGGGCATTGGCAATATCATTTTGCATGGGTACTATCCAACCCGAACTAAAAACACCCAGAGATGAGAACATATTATTATTTTTGATTCCGGTATACAAGGTGTTTAAGCCACCCATAGAAAGGCCGGCTAATGCCCGGCCCGATGGATCGTTTTTTGTGCGGTAATTTTTCTCCACAAACGGGATGATAGAGCCTTTTATCTCTGCTTCAACCGCCAGCAGGTAGTCTTCCGAAAACCCCGCGCTAATATTGGCATCAGGCATTACCACGAGCATGGGCTTGGCACGCTTTTCGGCAATTAAGTTATCAAGTATGGCATCTGTTTTACCCTGAGTTGCCCAGCCTCGTTCGTCTTCCCCGCCGCCATGCAGAATGTAAAGCACCGGGAACTTTTCACTCGTTTTAAAATCGTAGCCTGGCGGTGTGTAAATAAACATTCGGCGCCAGGCCTTAGCAACAGCCGAATAATACTTCCGGATACGGATATCCCCGTGCGGCACGTCTTTTTCCTCGTAATAGCCGCCGTGCGCAAAAGGGATCTCGATACCACTGGCCATGCGCCCCATACCATAAAAAGATTCGCTGGCAGGGTCTGCAACGGCAATGCCATCTATCAGCAACGAATAATAGTGGAACCCTTCGCCTACAGAATCTGTAGTTACCGTCCAAACACCGCTGCTGTCTTTCTGCATATCATATTTTTTCCCAAGGTCTACCTGGAGTTTTTTGGCATCCGGCGCCTTTATACGGAACACCACCCTGTGATCGGGCAATATCAGCGGGAATTTTGCTTGCCTTATGTTGGTGGCAGCCGGTACTCCGGCGTTTATATCAACCGGCATTGCACTTTTATTGCCGCCGTTTTGTGCGTAAACCGGGTACCCGGCCAAAATCAGCATACAAACAGAGTAGAATATTCTTAGCATAATTGTTATTTTAATAGTTTGAAGGAATGTGTATTAGTAGCTTTTGTCATTATTTATTCAAGGCTTGTATCCATTTAAAGATGGGGGCGGTCCAGGCTTCAATCGGTTGCCCAAGTACAAACCCATGCCCTCCTTTTGGAAATAAGTGTAATTCGGCAGGTACCTTATGATGGCGGAGTTGCTCATAAAAAATGATACTGTTATCCACGCTGACCAGCTTATCATCTCCTGCATGGGTGATATAAGCCGGGGGCGTATCATCATCAACCTGCAAT
>NZ_CAMLOV010000177.1 GCF_946481715.1 uncultured Mucilaginibacter sp.
GTCCAGTAATCGGGCCGGCGTTTTACGCCCCGTAAAGTACAATCGGCACATTGCGGGCTGGCGCGGCCATACCCTATAGCAGGGCCTCCCTTGGGGCCTGTAATGGCGTATGTAGGCAAGTAAATACCGCTGATAATAAATGCAGAAACATCGTTTGCTTTGGTTATCGGGTTTACATACAGGGTAGAGTCTTGCTTGCAATCAAACGGATATTGTAGTATCCATTCCTGCGGCAGGTCGTCCTTATCTATAAAAATTCTTTTTTGCGTAACGGTATTTACGCCAATAAAGCCTACAACCGGTTCATCGAGGTTGGCCGTATTATGTATGTTGCCTTTTATTTGCGATGGCAAGGCATCAAATATGCTTCCTAATTGTTCTGTATTCTTCCGCAGGTTCTCCCAAAAATCAAAAGCTTCTTTGGTAAGCGCGTATTGTTTTAAAAGGATGCTGTAGCGAACGGATATTTTTTCGGAACTGGGGATAATATTGGTTATGGGAATATTTGATGCAACATCCGCCTCCAGTTTTGTGGTATTGGCCAACACCACTGTGCTGGAAGCGTGCGTGCCAAAGCAGGTAAATATTTGGTCTTCTACCTGGCGGGGCACTACATCGCCATTAACAACCTTATAATTGGAAATATACCTGCTATGAAATTTCCAGGTTTCATCATACTCCCAGCGGTAATAGTGTGTTTTATTTGCAGCATCGTGCGCGCTGGCATTTATTTGCAATCCGTCTGGTTTTATATTGTAGGTTATATCGTCCACGGGCGGTGTAACTTTTGCTTCCGCGTCGTCCGAAAGGTATTCCTGCCCGTTGGCAAGCTTAATACGCAAGTGGTATTTTTGGGAGATATCAAGGTTTAAAGGGGGCGCATAATACTCACCGCCGCCCAGTTCTGTTAGCGGCCACTTACCCCCATTACTTTCAACAGTTACTGTGGCGCCATTTTCCATACTAAGGCCAACCGAATCTGTAAGCTTTACTGTACGGCTAATTTTTATGGTGGTAGCTTCGTTACCGGGGTTAATAAAACCTTCTACCACCAGGTAACTATTTCCGCTGGAAATAATATTAGGCTGATAAAGTTTTTTACAGGCAAAACCGGTAAGCAGTAATGCAGCACAAATAAGGTATTTTATATTTTTAGTCATCATTAGCTTGTCCATTTGGGATTTGTTAAAACTCCCGGATTGTTAGTTATTTCCAAAAAGCAGGCCTTTTATTAGTGCCTCTTAATGTACAGTCCACACATTTGCCTACGCTATACCCAGCGGCAATCATGTGCCCCTTATCATCAAAGGATGCATCCAAAGCATAATGCGGGCCATGAATTATTTCGGATTTTATAGTGTTATTGCCGTATTGATCCGGGTCTTGCGCCCCACCTACTTCGCAATTGAAAACAGGATAAACTGTTCGCCATTCGGGATTAAAAGGTGTCTCAATTCTGTCGATGAAGATACGTTTAGTTGTTACTGTGCTGATGCTTACAAAACCAATAACGGGTGCTGATGGATTTGCTACATTATGTATATTACCCGACAGCTGTGACGGCAACGCATCAAAAATACTTCCAAGTGTTTCGGTATTTTTTCGCAACTCTGTCCAAAAAGCGAAAGCCTCTTTGGTGAGCGCATATTGTTTTAACAGGATAGTATACCTGATACTTATTTTTTCATCACCGGCCTTTATAAAGGTTATTGGGTTTTTAACCAGCACATCATGCTGTAAATTAGCGGTCGATGCTAAAAGTATTACGTTTGAACCATGGTTACCCCAGCAACGGTATATTTCATCTTCTTCGGTACGTAAGCGCGGCAATAAGGTATCGCCTACAACCTTATAAAAAGATTCGTACAAAGAGTTAAAGCGCCAGGTTTCCTGGTACTCCCAGCGGTAGTAGCGGGTAGTATCCAGCGGGTCGTGCGCTGCAGAGGTGATGTCCACCCCATCGGGCTTAATTTCGTACGCGAGGGTATCAATAGGTGGCGTAATTTTTACCGCCATTTCGTCTGATAAGTAGTCCTGCCCCTTGGCCGTATGTATTTTTAAGCGGTATTTAACTGTCTTGTTTAAATTTAAGCCGGCTGCAGCATAAGTGCCGTTGCGTATTTCTGTTAAATGGTAGGTAGCGCCTGCACCCTCAACATTAACTGCCGCGCCGGTTTCGGGCTTTGTGGAGGTTTTTTCGGATATATTAACCGTATGGCTCAGCTTAATAATGGTAGAATCGGTGCCGGGATCTATCACACCCTCTACCACCAGCACATTAGTATCTGCTGCAACAACCTTGGGCGCGTAAAATTTACGGCAGCTTAAGGCCGTAATAAACAGCGCCATGCAAACCATATATTTAAAATTCTTTCCCATTAATTATCCGTCCAAAATGCGGGCCTGTGCGGGCTACCGCGTAAAGTACAATCAACACAACCTCGCGTTGAATAAGTGAACCCGGCAATTTCGTCGAGCCCGGTGCGGGGGTTTTTCCTGATAATTGCGGCAATAGGATAATTTATTTCCTGGATGTCGATGATATACGCGCGCACTGTATTACCGAGTATACTCTCGTACACGGCCGTGGAAGTGCCGCATCCCTCGTACGGGTATTGGTTGCGCCATTCGGGTGTGCTTGGCAAATCAGTCCTGTTGATGTATATCCGTTTAGATTGCGTGGTACTAATGCTTACAAAGCCAATAACCGGGATTTTGGCATCAGCTGTATTATGGATGTTCCCGCCTATCTCTGATGGCAGGGCATCAAAAATACTACCCAATTGTTCGGTATTTTTTTTCATGTTTTCCCAAAAAGCGTAAGCCTCCCTGGTTAAAGCATACTGGTTTAGCTTTATGCTGTAACGGATGCTCAATCTTTCGGTACCGCGCGTTATTTGGGTAACCGGGTTGTTGGTTAGGATATCCTGATCTGATTTTACGGTTGACCCTAACAGGATGGCACTCGCCTGGTAAGAGCCATAACACCTGTAAATGTCGTCCTGCGGGAGCACGCGGGGTATAACTGTATCTTTAGCCACCTTGTAGCCCGACTCGTAAATGGAGTTAAAACGCCATGTTTCCTGGTAATCCCAGCGGTAATAGCGGGTTTTGTTGGTAGGATCGTGCGTGGCGGAATACAGGTGCAAACCCTCTCCCTCTATTTTGTAATCAAGCGAATCTATCGGTGGCGTTACCTTCACCTCCACATCGTCCGACAGGTACTCCTGCCCGTTGCTTGTATGTATTTTTAAGTGGTACTTTTTTGTTCTGTTTAAATTTAGTCCGGCGGTTGCATAGGTACCATTGCTTATTTCTGTTAAATTATAGCTTACGCCGTCGCCTTCCACCGTAACTTTTGCGCCGGTTTCTGGTTTGATGGATGTTTTCTCGGATAGTTTTACGGTATGGCTTAGTTTAATAAAGGTTGAATCGATGCCGGGGTCTATCACACCTTCTACCACCAGCAAATTGGTATCGTTAGCAACAACTTTGGGCGCATAGGTTTTTTTGCAGCCCATAACGGCGGCCCCTACGCCAAAAACAACCAAATAAATATTCCTTCCTTTCATATCGGCCTTTGTTTATCAGAACCGGATGTTGTAATTGATAAATGGAATAGGCTTCGCAAAAATCGATAGCTTATAACCCGTTATTACACCGCTCTCCTGCGTAAAGTAAGTAGAGTAAGCATTTTGCCTGCCGGTAAGGTTATACACGCCTATAGTGAACGAATTATGCGTTAGCTGGTGTACCTTGTGGTTGCCATCAATATTCATCGAAAAATCGCTGCGGAAATAATCGGGTATGCGGTAAGCGTTCCTGTCTGAATAGTACACACGCTCGGACCCTGCATAGTAATACTTGCCTGTTGGGAGCGTAATTGGCCGCCCGGTGCTGTAGGTAACGTTTAACGATATGCTAAACCTGTGCGTAAAGCGGTAATTGCCCACAAAATTAAAGCTGTGCGGCTTATCGTAGTTGGCAGGGTAAAAATCGCCGTTATTTACCGGCTGGCCTACGTTAGGGTCATCCTGTTTTAAGAAAGTGCGCGAGTAGGCGTAGCTTATCCAGCCGTTGGCCATACCCGTGTTTTTGCGGACCATAAATTCTACCCCGTAAGCTTTGCCTTTGGTGTTTATCACATCGGTTTCTATATGGTGGTTTAGTACCAGCGTGGCGCCGCTGCGGTAATCCAAATAATCCCTCAACCTTTTATAATACACCTCTACCGATGTTTCGATAGTGTTATTTTTTAGGTTTTTATAGATCCCAAACGATACCTGGTCGCCGTACTGTGGCTTAATGTTGGGGTTGCTCAACTGCCAAACATCAGTTGGTGCAATAGCGGTAGTGTTTGATAGTAAGTGGATGTACTGCCGCAGGGTATTGTAACCGCCTTTTATCGACAAATTATCGCCAAGGTTGTACCTGGCCGATAGCCTTATTTCGGGCCCGCCATAGGTTTTGATGATCTTGCCGGAATTATATACGGTGCTGTCGATTAAAGAGGTGCTGCTTCTTGGCACACCGGGGGCGTAGTTATTAACCGTTTGCGGGCCCAAAAAGTTGTAAATAGAGTACCGCACACCAAAGCTCACCGAAAGGTCTGGCGTTACATCGTATTTATCGCCAAGATATAGGGCACTCTCTAAGGCCTGCTGCGTAGGTACCATATCGGGCGTGGCCAGTGAGGTTGAGGCGTTTGGCCCGTAGGTGCCCGGGTGTATTTTGTAATAAATGCTGTTTAAACCAAAAGTAATGGTGTTGTTGGTATTTAAATAGTAGGTAAAATCTGATTTAAAGTTGCTTTGGTTGATATCGAACTTAAGTTTATAAGCATTTACCGGGTTACCAAAACTGGCAATATCGTACTGGTACCTATCGCTGCCTGCGGTAAACAAGCCAAACATCTTGTTATTAAAATTATGCTTCCACTTGATGTTAAAGTTGCGATTGCTGTAGCTGTATGCGGTATCGCTATTCAGTTTAAATTTATCGCGGCTGATGTAGCTGCTGATATAAATATTGTTCTTCTCGTTTATTTGATGGCTTATATCCAGGTTAAAATCGTAAAATGATGCCTGGCTGTTTTTATAAGCATCGGGCAAAAGCTTAAGCAGCCAGTCGGAATAAGTGGCACGGCCGCCAAAAATAAAGGATGTTTTATCCTTGATGATCGGCCCTTCTATATTAAACCTACTGGTTATTAAGCCAATACCTGCAGTGCCGGCAAATTTCTTTTTGTTGCCTTCCCTATCGGTAACATCCAATATAGAGGATAGCCTCCCGCCAAATTTCTCGGGGATGCTGCTTTTATACAGCTCTACGCCTTTTACAATATCGGGGTTAAAAGCCGAGAAAAAGCCAAAAAAGTGCGAAGGATTATAGATGGTGGCATCATTTAGCAATATCAAATTCTGATCGGCCGAGCCGCCGCGTACATTAAAACCAGTAGACGCCTCGCCTACGCTTTGCACACCGGGCAGGGTTAAAACCACACGCAAAATATCGGCCTCGCCAAATACGGTTGGCACCTGTTTAATGCTTTTAATATCCAGCCGGGTAACGCCAAGCTCTACTGCACGCACATTGGCAACCTTATCGGCAGATATTTTCACCTCTTTCAGGCTGGTTACCTGTTCCATCATTTCGATGATGATCTTCCCGTCGGAATAAAGCATTATTTGGCGGCGGGTGTCGCGCATGCCTATGCCCCTAATGCTAAGCAAATGCCTGCCGCGCGGCAAGCTGATGGTAAAATAGCCATATTGGTCGGTAGCTACGCCTGTTTTTTGCTCGGTAATATAAATGCTGGCGCCGGTAACCGCTTCGCCAGATTTAATATCGCGGATGTAGCCCGACAAGGTTGCCCTTCCCGGTTGTAGGTTGTTGGTTTTTACGCCAATTTCGTAAAGCTTATTCTCGGTAGTTGCTTCGGGGATAATTTTATCACGGTCGTCTGCAAAGGCTGCTGCGGCAGGGCTGGCCGTTACCGGCGCTGCAATGCTGGGGTTTGGCGTGATGCCAAAAAAGCCGGGAGCCAACGCCGTTTGCAGCGTTTTAGCTTTTGTTAAAAATACTTGCTGGCCATCAATAGCATAATGGAAATCGGTGCCTTTAAAGGCAAGTTCCAATATGGCCGGCACTGTTTTATCGCTTGCCTGCAGGGTAACGCGCAGGCTATCAAACTGGGCGGCATCATAATAAAAGCGCATGCCGGTTTTGCTTTCGATATCGGTTGCTACCGTTTCTATAGTAGCCTGTTGAAAGTTTACGCTTATAATTTTAGTACCCGGCTGCTGGGCAAAAGCTATTTGTGTAATAAAAAGAAGCCAGAAGCCAAACAAGTAAATTTTTCTCATATCGATTTAGTTATTTGGTCATAATAGGTTATCACCTTCACAAATGCCTCTTCCTTTTCTTCCCTAAAATTAATATGGCTGTCTTTTATGTATTTTTTCAGTTCATCTTTTTTATCTCCCAAAACATTCAATAACGAGTTCTTATTTGTGAATAGCTTATATGCCCCGTTAATATGCACGTACATCTTTTTTTGCTCATCGGTAAAATAGGTATCCAATGCGGCCGAGGTGTTGTTTTGGATAACTTTTTCCCGCTTAATGATAAAGCCTGTTTTACCGGTGTACATCTCATCATAAAAACCCGGGGTTAGGTTTTGTGCGTTTACCAGCAATGCCGGTTCTATCCGTACAAAGTGGTGCCCTAATACATCAAAACTTTGCACCCGTTCGCTAATCAACTGGATGCTGGCAATTTTGCTTGGCAACTGCATTACCACGGCATCTTTATATAAATCGTACAACAACTGCAAATTCTTATAGCTAAAGCCGTCGTACTCCACAGTGCCGGTAACAAAATCGGACGACTCGGCAAAATATGCGCTGTTTTTTATTATTTTAGAGTAAAAATTATACTCCGGGCCATTAAACAGCCGCGATTGCTCGCCTATAGTGTTGTAATAATTAGCAACTATATTGTCAATTTTAGCTTGCCTGGCGGAGGTATCGGTAATGGCATTTTGCCCGAAACTGTTTAAACTACCCATCAGGACAGCCAAACAACCCATTGCGCTTTTGTATAAGGTTCTGGTCATTTAAATTAAGTAAATATTGGAATCCTGAATTTACGTAGTTTTAGTTAAAAATCAATACGTTATTAGAAAAATCAACTAATAATTTAATTGTAACGAACTTATTACCATACGCATACTACAAGCCTATGAATTTGCAAAGAAAAAACATTGGCAAAAACCTCCTAAATAGGTGAATAACCGCAACTTAAACACAATAAACATATCGATGAAAGGGGATCCGAAAGTTGTATCAACTAAAATTGATAGTAAACAGGGTTTGGTTTGGCGCTATCGTTTTTAAGGAAAAATCGTAGCCATGGTTCAGCATGATCTCGCGCACAAGCGTTAGGCCTATCCCCTGCCCGTCTTTTTTTGTGCTGAAAAAGGGCGAAAAAAGCTGGGCGCTCTCTTCATCGCTTATGCCTTTGCCGTTATCGGCAATAATTAATTGATGCGTTTTAGGGTTGATGCTGAATACTACCTCGCCGCCGCCATCAATAGCCTCAATAGCGTTTTTTACGATATTGATCAGCGCCTGCTCCAGTTGCTCCACATCGGCATTGATGATAAATGGCTTATCGGCCGGCGCAAACCGTAAAGCCACATTCTTACTCTGCGCTTTTATCTGCATCAGCTCTATCACAGCTTTCACCAATAAATTCATGTCGGTTTGTTTTTTGTTGGCGGGGGGCAGCTTTACCAAATCGGCAAAGTTGCGCATAAAAAGGTTAAGGTTTTGGTTGCGGTGGAATGCTACATGCAAAGCATTGTTTAACTGATTATCGGTTTGGGTTTGCCAAAGGCTATCGGTATGCAAGGCAGATTGCAATATAGAGTTTACAGGGCCAATAGTGTTATTTACCTCATGCGCCATCATGCGTATCACCTTACCATAAGCGTTCTTTTCGGCAGCCAAAATCTCGGCGGTGAGTTCCTCTATCATCAAAAACCCGCGCTGGAAGCCCCTGTCGATAAAATAAGATTTTTGCAGCTTGTAGGTGTTAATACCGTCGGGCTTTACGGTAACGGTTTCGCCTGCCTTTAGGGCCGCAGCCTGTTCCAGCAGCGGGTTTTTTACCTTATTTATTTCCTGGCCGGTTATCTCTTTTTCTGTAATGTTTAATATTTCGGCTGCTTTGGGGTTTAGCTGGTGTATGCGGTTATCATGGTCTAATATCACTATGCCGGTTGGCGAAGTATGTATCAACTTCTCCAGGAAAAAGTGCTGTTCCTCCTGCCGGGTACGTTCGTCTCTTAGTTCGTCTATCATGTGGTTATAAACGTTTATCAGTTCATCAACTTCGTGCTTGCCCGTTGGCAGGAATTTTACATTAAAATCCTGGTCTTTTATGGCTTGTATCCCTTGCAGCAACATCTTTATCGGGTTTATTAATTGCAGGTAAAGCTGTATAGCAATCACCACCGAGAGGATAACCACCACTTCGGATACGATGAAGAAAACCCTGTCTTTATCAAAAATATAAAAGCTAAGCGCCAGCGTAAGCAGGTTCTGTATTACAACAAAAAGTATGTACTTAGTCCTCAGCTTCATCGTACGGTATCTCAAATTTATCAAGCCGGCGGTACAGTGCGCTGCGGGTTAGCCCTAATGCCGTGGCTGCTTTACTTACCCGGTTTTTGTGGAAGGCCATGGCGCGTTTTATCATTTCTATCTCCATCTCCTCCAGCGTCACAGTGCCAACGCCCGGCCATTTGGTGTTGCCGTTTTTTTGGGGCGATAGCTCTAACTGCGATTTAAAATCGTCAATCTCCAGCACATTTTTATTGCTAACGAGGATAGAACGCTCTACCAAATTCTTCAACTGGCGTATGTTGCCCGGCAACGGCAGCTGTTGCAGCCATTTCATGGCGCTTTTACTTACCGTAAGCCCGGGCCGGTTATATATCTGCTTCAGGTTATTGATAAAAAACTCTACCAGCAAAGGGATATCCTTCGGCCGCTCGCGCAGGGCGGGTAATGTTACGGTTATCAGGTTTATGCGGTACAACAGGTCCTCCCTAAAGGTGCCGCTGTTGGCCATTTGTGTAAGGTTTTTATTGGTGGCGCAAACCACGCGTACATCTACCGTTTTAGTGCGGCTGCTGCCCAAAACCTCGTAGGTCCTGTCCTGCAATACCCGCAGCAGTTTTACCTGGCTACCCGCATCCAGGTCGCCTATCTCATCTAAAAATATGGTGCCTTTGTTGGCCATTTCAAACCGGCCGGCCCTATCAAAACGCGCATCGGTAAAGGCCCCGCGGATATGCCCGAACATCTCACTCTCGAACAACGAAGTAGAAATACCACCCAAATTCACCTTAATAAAAGGCTTGTTGCGGCGCAGGCTGTTATGGTGTACGGCTTCGGCAATCAGTTCTTTACCGGTGCCACTTTCACCCATGATCAGGATGGAGGCATCGGTACCTGCCACCCTGCCAATGGTTTCCAGTATTTGCAGCATCTGCGGGTCTTCGCCAATGATGTGCTTAAAGTTGTACTCTTTATCCAACTGCTTGCGGGTACGGTTTACGGCAACCTCTTCGCGCAGGTCCAGCAGGGTTTTTACCGACTGCAGCAGATGCCCGTTATCCCATGGCTTGTTGATAAAATCATTAGCGCCCATTTTCATGCCCTGTACCGCCAGCGCAATGCTACCCCAGCCGGTTATGAGTATCACAGGGATAGTGGCGTTCAGCCTCTTGATATCGCCCAGCAGATGCATCCCTTCCTCACCCGTGGTGCTGATGGAAAAGTTAAGGTCGAGGATGATCAACTCGGGGGCATCTTCTTTTATGATACGCAGTGCATCGGCCGGTGTTTCGGCACCCATTACAGCGTAACCTTCGCTTTTTAGCAAAAGCTGCAGCGAGGTGCGTACCGCAATATCATCATCAATAACCAGTATCATACTTCAAAGCTAAATTTTTATTCCTCATGTAAAGCAACCGCCGGATAAATTGCCGCCGCCTGTTTGCCCGGGTAAAGCGAACAAACCAGCACCAGCAGGTAAATAAACATTACCGCAAACAGCATGGCAAACAGGTAAACACTTGCAGGCAAATCAAATACGTTTAACAGGGGGAACTGTACCGCGAAGAATGAGCCGATAATAAGCGATAAGGTTGCCAGTATCAAAGCTTCATAAACCAATTGCGCCGATACCGTGCTGCCGGGTGCTCCTACCGCCCTGCGCAGCCCAATTTCGCCGCGCCGCTTATTAATGTTGTACCAAAGCACGCCAAATATACCCAGCGCTACATTGATAATAAGGAAGGCAGCTACGATAGAAAGGATGATAAGCGGCACCAGCGTAAATTTGTTATATGCTGTAAGTTTATTATCGAGGTGCTCTATTTCAATATTCGAATTTTTAAACGTGTTCGACATAAGTTTGTAAAGCTTCCCTTCAAACCCGGCATCGGCATCGGGGGTAACTTTCACCAGTATCTTGCCCATCCATTTGTAGGCAGAGGTGTCGTGCCGGTTGTAAAGCCCCGGGGCTGCCGCCTGGTAATCACCATCGGTTTTAATATCATCTATCACACCAATGATCTTCTGCCTGTCTTCCGCTTTATCGCCAAGCGTTTTTCCGATAGCATCATTTTTGCCGAATAACTTTTCTTTAAGTGTTTTATTTACTACAATAAGCTTTGCCTTGGATGCTGCATCCGTCTTGTTA
>NZ_CAMLOV010000178.1 GCF_946481715.1 uncultured Mucilaginibacter sp.
AATTCGCCAAAAACGTTAGAAGCCCTAAGTAGTTTAGCTAAGGTGGCAAATTCGTTTGTTCACAATACACGTAACTCGGGCGCCGTATCGGCAGCGACCTTTGAACGGATGAAGAAAACTTACCATGATTTCTTTTACGATGTGTTAGGGTTGAAGCAGGAAGATAGCGAAGGTGGCGACACCGAAGGTTTGCTTGGTTTAATTGTAACCCTGCGCAACCAGGCAAAAGCCAATAAGGATTATGCCACATCTGATAAAATAAGGGAAGGGCTAAAGCAAATTGGCTTCCAACTGAATGATAATAAACAAGGTACTACCGATTGGGTGAAAATTTAACCATTTTTAACGCCGGTATTGCATAAATGTAGGTTGGGCATACGTACATTTATACACTAAATTAATTTGAGAATAGCCCGCAAAACATATCCAATGAAGAAATTATTAGTAGCCGCTTTCGTACTGGCAGGTATCAGCAGTAATGTATCTGCACAAAAAAAAGTTGTTGAGGTTAGCAAAGTAGTAAATGCCGAGATAGACTTTAACAAACAGGTTGAGCGAAAAGGCATAAAAGCCGGTTTTTTGGCAGTTGCCGATCCGGAAGGTATTGTTTTTAAGCCGAATGCTGTAAAGATATCTGAATTCTACGCCACTATTGATAAACAGCCCGGCAAGCTTACCTGGCAGCCGAAAGTTGCCCGTATTTCTGCCAATGGCGACCTTGCCTTCACCGCCGGGCCGTATGTTTATCAAAACGGCAAAACCGACGACGATAAAGTTTTTGGGCAATATGTTTCCGTATGGAAACTGGATGCAGCCGATAATAAATTAAAACTGCTGATAGACCTTGGTATACAGCACCCGGAGCCGGAAGCGCAAGCCGGTACAGATTTTAGAGAGCCTGATACCGCAAAACAAACTGCCCCAAGTAAAGACCCTTTTAACGGTAAAACAGTTATCATTAATACTGATAAAATACTCAACCACTCGTTAGACCTATCCGCACTGGCAGCTTATAAAGAATTTTTAAGCCCCGAGGGCATGTACTACTTCCCCGGTTTTGAACCAATTGTAGGCAGGGATAAAGTATCTAAATTTATAGATAACGAAGGCATTAGCATCTCTGCACAAACCGTAAATGCAGGCCGGGCCACCAGTAACGACCTTGCTTATAGCTATGGCACTGCCCGCATCCGAAAAGGCAATATTGTAAACAATTACAATTACGTGCGTATTTGGGAAATAGATGCCAGCCACAAATGGAATGTATTGCTGGAGATATTCTCTACGGTTGAATAACCTTTATCGTAAATAGCCTCAAACAAAAAACGCTAAGCTTAAGCTTAGCGTTTTTTGTTTAAATAAGAAATCCTTCTCAAAACAACTGCTCAATAATATCGCTGGCAGATAAGCCTTCTGCTTCGGCGTGGTAGCTGCGTACAATGCGGTGGCTTAATATAGGCTTTGCAACTGCTTTTACATCCTCAATATCCGGCGAATACTTTCCGTTTAGGACGGCGTGGCATTTTGCGCCTAATATCAAAAATTGCGATGCACGGGGGCCTGCGCCCCAGTTTAGTAAACGCTTTACCTGTGGGGTAGCAAACTCGCTATCGGGGCGGGTTTTTGATACCAGCTTTACGGCGTACTCCAGTACATTATCCGTTACAGGGATGTTGCGCACCAATTGCTGAAAATAAATGATCTGTTCGGCGTTTAATAGCTTGTTTACCGTTGCCTGATGGGTACTGGTTGTGTTTTTTACTACCTGTAACTCCTCTTTAAAGGATGGGTAGTTTAAAGCCACGTTGAACATAAACCTATCCAGCTGTGCTTCCGGCAGTGGGTATGTGCCTTCTTGCTCTATAGGGTTTTGCGTGGCAAGTACAAAAAATGGTTTTGATAGTTTGTGTGTAACACCCGCCGCGGTTACCGCTTTTTCCTGCATGGCCTCTAAAAGCGCTGCCTGGGTTTTTGGCGGGGTACGGTTTATCTCATCTGCCAGGATGATGTTGGAGAATACCGGCCCGGGTATGAATTTAAAGTTGCGGTCTTCGCCCAATATTTCTGAACCGATAATGTCTGATGGCATCAGGTCGGGCGTAAACTGGATGCGCTTAAAGTCGAGGTCGAGTACTTGCGCTACCGTTTGTACAAGCAAAGTTTTAGCTAAACCGGGTACACCAACCAGCAGGCAATGCCCATTGCTGAAAATAGAGATGAGGACGAATTTAATAACCTCGTCCTGCCCTATAATAACTTTCCCAATCTCTGCACGAATTTGCCCGTAAGCAAGCTTCAATGCATCAGCGGCCTCTACATCAGAGCGGTGTTGCATATTTATATTAAGGTTTTACCTGTGCAGACGTAACTGGCACTACCCATTTTTGTAAAATTGGGTATGCCTGGTACTCGCGGTCTATCTTTATGAAAGTTTCTTTACGGCGTTTTTCAAACCATTGGCTTACGGTGCGGTTCAGCTTATCGTCCATGGCCATTTCTTTTAGTTTGGCAAAGTCCTGTTCAAGGTTAGCTTTATGGGCATCCGTAACCGATTTAAGGTATAATATTTTATAGCTTTTTTTGCCGGTTTGCGCATCAGTAAACAAGGTTGGCTTAGATATACTGCCCACTTTCATGGTATCAATAACAAGCGCCACCTGCGGGTCTAACTTATCAGTAGGGATGTAAGTAGAACGGGTTTGAACGTTGTCGGCATTTAACATCATACCGCCGTTGTACTTGGTTTCTTTGTCGTCAGAAAACAACGAGGCCGCACTCGAAAAATCGATCAGCTTGTTGGCTTTCATTACTGTATATAAACTGTCGGCACTTACTTTGGCCCTGTCTAAACTGGCGGGGGTGGTAACCGGCACAATTAGGAGGTGACGGGTGTGCACCTGCTCGCCGCGGCGCTCTATTACCTGCAAAAAGTGGAAGCCAAAATCGCTTTCGAATACTGGCGAAATTTCGCCGGCCTTTAACTTAAAAGCTACGGCCGAAAACTCTTTTACAAACCCGTTACGGTCGTTAAAGCCCAAATCGCCACCATCAGGTGCAGAGCCGGGGTCTTGCGAGTAAAGCCTGGCCAATGCACCAAAATCCTCGCCTTTTTTTACCCTTTGGCGTAATTCTTCGGCCTTATCTTTATAATACTGTTTTTCATCTTTGGTCATTTTGGGGTTAAACACAATCTCGCCCACTTCAACCTCTTTGTTAAATGTTGGCAAGCTGTCCTTAGGCATCAATTCGAAGAAGCGTTTTACATCCTGTGGCGTAGTATTTACCTTTTCGGTGATTTTCTGCCTCATGCGCTGCGCTATCATCGATTCTTTAATATCCGGGCGGATCTCATCTTTATATTGGATAATAGACTTGCCCAGGAATGCCTCCAGTTTTTCCTGCCCGCCTGCCCGCTGTATAAAGCTACGCATACGGCGCTCTACATCGGCATCAACATCTTCGTCTTTCACCTGCACGCTATCAATTACAGCCTGCTGGGCAAGTAATTTTTGCGTTAATTGGTTTTGCAGCAATACGGCCTTAAAGTCGGCATTCGGCTGCTGCCCGCTTACCAGGTATTGCGCATATTGCAGCTCGATATCTGATTGCAAAATAATGCTGGCGCCAACAATAGCTGCAATTTTATCAATTGTACGCACGGGGCCTGTAGGGCCTTTTGCAATGGTGTCTGCTTTTACTTGTTTTGTAGTATCTATTTGTGCCTGGGCAACGGTAGCAACTAAAAAAATATTTACAATGAATATCCCAATTTTTCTCATGAATCCGTTAAACTAATAAGGCGGGTGCTTATACCGCTAAAATGCAAATTTCGGTAAAATTTATTAATAATAATATATAATTAAGCCGTTGTGCGAATATGCCTATAATGCTTCAACTGCTTTAGGTACTTTTGGTTAAAATATGTTAAATTATATGAAGGTTGATAACCCTAATGCTTTCCGTTTTATTATGCAGGACGAGCTTTACCTGCTGCCGGTGGATAAAGTTGCCAAACCCATACCTGCTGCGGCCGAAGAGCCGGTTGCAATGCCTGCGGAGGTTGCTGTTATTGCCGCGCCCGCTGTTGTTGCCGAACCCGAACCCTCTCAGCCAATAAAAACGGCTGAGCCTGTATTTAATTATCTGGGTAGCAACAATAAACGCTTTTTGATACTGGTAAACTACCCGGATGACGAATTTATAGCATCGGCGCACCTTGCCGCCTTAGAGAATATTTTGAAACGAAAAGAGCTTGTTTTAAATGATGTGGCGATATTCAACACAATTAAATACGCGCCGGTTACTATGGCGAAGCTGAAGGAGGCTTTTAAGCCCGAAAAGTTGTTGGTGTTGGGTAAAGGCGCTTTGCCTGCCGATTTGGGAAACCTTACCCTCAACAAGCCGGTATTGGCCGGGGGTAAAGGCATGTTGTATAGTTTTAGCTTTGGCGAGATGATGGACAGCAACGAGATGAAGAAAGTTTTTTGGGAACAGATGAAAACCCTTTAATATGCAGCAATTAGTTTTTGCAACAAACAACCGCCATAAGCTAATGGAGGTATCTGCCAAAATAAAGGGGCAGCTTACCCTGCTTACCCTTGATGACATTGGCTGCAACGATGAAATAGACGAAACCGGTGTAACTTTTAGGGAGAATGCATCTATAAAAAGCCGTTTTATATGGGAACGCTACAAGCTTAATTGCTTTGGCGACGATAGCGGGCTGGAAATAGACGCCCTAAACGGCGAACCGGGTATCTACTCTGCACGCTATGCAGGGCAGCATGGCAACCACAAGGCCAATAACGATAAGGTGCTTAAAAACCTGGAAGGACTTAGCAACCGGAAGGCACAGTTCCGTACGGTGATATCGTTGATATGGGAGGGAGAGGAACACTTTTTTGAAGGAACAGTCGCTGGGACAATACGTACCGAAGTTTGCGGTACCGATGGTTTTGGGTACGACCCATTATTCCAGCCGGATGGTTATCATATTACCTTCGCCGAAATGGATATGGAACAAAAAAACGCCATCAGCCACCGGTCCATAGCGGTAGAAAAGCTCATTGCCTTTTTAAACACCCAAACCGCTTAGCTGAATTATGGCTTCGTTACAACAGTAGAGTCCTTTTTTGTATTTGATGCAGGCTTTTTTGCGGAGGTATCGCTTTTTATGTTTGCAGGTTGGATGCTCGCAGGTTTCAGTAATATACTATCTACTTTGCCTTTTACAATAGGTTTTATGCCGAGCGTGTCCTTGCCTATGCCCTGGCGCGAACCCGGCGGTAATTTGGTTGCGGTACTATCGGTTGGCGCAGGCTTTCCGTTGATCAATTTCACTCCGGGTGTTTTAGTGCCTTTTTTACCCGGCGCTGTTGCCGGTTTTGTTGCTTCAGGTTTTTTGTTGTACGATGGGATAATAGATTCTTTAGAAATTGGCCGCTCTTTGGGTTTCCAGATGAAGCCTTTTAATATCTTCTCTTCGTCGGTAAACTTTGCAAGCGGACCATAGCGGTGTTCGGGTTTAGTAATAAAGAAAACATCCGTAGCGCTGTTGTCCTCAAATGATACCCTCATGCGGCTCGTCAGCGAGCGTTGCATTTCTGTTACTTTCTTGGTGCTGTCGCGGTTAAAATAAATACTTTCGGCATTCCCCGAAATAAACATCTTATCCAATTTGTCATTCTTAAAGAAGCCCCGCATCCGCTTGCCTGCTATTTGGTTAAAGGTGAGCGAGTCGTCCTTCTCTATATTCACAATAAAGGCCGAAGGGAACAGCATCAGGTTGTCCATCTTTTTGTTGCGCATTTGCATGGTGATGGTATCGCCAGATAGTTGCGAGCCTTGTGTCCATATCAATGGGTTTACAAAACAGCGCAGGGTAGAGTCGCTGTAACTGTAAAACATCGAATCGGCCTTGGCCTGCAGGTCCGATTTAAAGAGTTTTGCATGGTGGTATGCCCTAATGATCCTGATCCTGGCGGTATCGCTCACCGGGCGCGTTTTCACAATAAACGCGGGGTCGTTATCTTCCGGGTCGGCAACGGGCGCTTTGGCCTGTGGTTTTGCGGGGATAGGCTTGCCATCCTTATCCAGCTTATCAGCAACAGCTACTACGGGCGGCGCATTTTTCTCCTTAATTGGCTTGCCTTTTTTATCCAGTTTGGGCGGGGCCACATATACAGGCTCGGGCTGTGGCGGCCCAAACAATAAAGGGTGCAGTATAAGGCTATCTTTTGGCATTGACGGGCGCACCGCGGTGAGGAATTTAGAGATTTCTTTTTTGGATGCTGTTGCTAAACCGGGGCCCTTGATTTTTAAGGAAGTATCCCGAATACCAGCCAACCGCTGTTTTTCAAAGAGTATCTTTAAGTCTTTATAGGTAAGTATTTGCGTTTCCAGGGTATCGGCAGAGATATAGATCGAATCGCGTTTCACCTTCCCCGGCTTCGCAAGTTTTGCAAGCGAATCGGTTTTAACCGAAGTATCGCGTTTGGTGGTATCGGCCATGTCTTTTCGTGGTGTGCCTGCGGGCGATCCTTTTAACACCATACTCGCAGGCAGGATCTTTTCGGGAGTAACTGGTGTTGGTTTTTTAGCAGGTTGTTGCAAAGGCGGAGCTTTTATGGGCGATGGAACCTTTACGCCAGTACCCAAAGCCGGTGCCTTTATGGGCGATGCCCCTTTTTTTACTTTACCATTCTTATCCTTTACTAAGGTTTGCAACGCAACTGTGTCCGTTTTAGTAGTGTCTTTTTCTTCGGTAACTATTACAACATAGGGGTCTTTGGTTACAACGGTACGTTCTTCGCTTTTATAATAATTTGCCAAATCGCCCATTAGGGTGGTTTTTTGTTCGCTATCGGTAAATACCACATGCTTCACCGCGCGGCCAAAGCCTATCTTTTTGTCATAAAACAAACTATCGCCCTTAAGCCGTTTTGTGCCCGATTTGTAGAGGTTTTTCTTGCCAAAAAAGGCTTGTTCTGTAACGGTATTGTACAGCCCGTTCTCGGTATACAGCGTATCCTTTTTATCCTTGGTATCGTAAATATTAGTTGGCCCGTAAAAATAGGCAATGCGGGTACCGGTGTTGTAGCGCAAGGTATCCGTTTTTATCAGTGCATCCGGCGTTACCAATACTACATCGTACCGAAAGTAAGAATCCCTCGAAAAAGCAAAGTAATAGCCGTTTTTGCTGGTGAGGGTGTTGTCTTTATTCACCACTTTCCCGCCGCCGGTGTAGGTACCAATGCGGGTGGCGGTATTGTAGGTAAGGTAATTAGTTGTAAGCGTGGCATCTTTATCAACCATTTTTACATTATCGGTAAGTACGGCTACTTTGGTATTGCCGTTATAATTCAGCTTATCCGAGAAGATGTTCAGGGTATCGCCCTGGGTAATATTTACGTTCCCGAAAGCGTCAAAGGCGTTATCCTGTGCGTAAAAGTACGCACTGTCTGATCGCATGATAGAGTAATCCTGTTGAAACGTGCCCTGGTATACCTTAATTACGTCTTTGCCGTTTATCTTCATCCCCTCGCTTCTTTTAGAGCTGATGAGGTTAACTACAGATTTTTTCTGTGCCAGTACGGTTACAGATAACAGTATAAAAAAAAGGCTGAAGGCGTATTTTATCACAATGGCAAAATTAGTTTTTTGCAGGGGTTATTAAATTAATAATTTTGGCTTATGCTTCCTGTTAAACGCTTTGTTGATTTTGTTAAGCAAAATGCACTATTCGAGCCCGGTACAAAACTACTGGCAGCGGTTAGCGGCGGTATGGATTCGGTTTTAATGGCTCATTTACTCAAGTCAGCAGGTTATCAATTTTGCATAGCGCATTGCAACTTTATGCTGCGGGGCGACGAAGCCAATGCCGACCAGAATTTTACCCGTGCACTGGCGCAACGACTGGGCGTAAGCTTCCATACTACCAACTTCGATACCGCAACCTATGCAGCGGATAATAAAATATCTATCCAGATGGCGGCCCGCATTTTACGGTATAACTGGTTTAACCACCTTTGCCAAACAACAGGTTACGAAGCAATTGCCCTTGCACACCATCAGAACGATACTATCGAAACAATATTGTTAAACCTTACACGCGGCACTGGTATAGCAGGATTGCATGGAATATTGCCAAAAAATGGCAGCCTGGTACGCCCCCTGCTTTTTTTAACGCGCAATGAGATACAGGAGATTGTGAAGGCTGAAGGGATAGATTTTGTGGAAGATAGCTCCAACGCATCCGTAAAATATGCGCGTAATAAGCTCAGGCACCAGGTTGTTCCATTATTGAAAGAACTAAACCCTGCGCTGGAAGAAACTTTTGAACGTAACCTGCGCAACTTTCGCGAACTGGAGCAATTGCTAAATGAAAAATCAGATGCCCTTCGCACCGAAATAATGGTGCCACATGGCGATGAGATACATATTGCCATTGGCGATATAAAAAAATTATCGCCGCAACGCCTGCTGCTTTTTAAGCTATTAGAACCTTTTGCATTTATAGATAATGTAGTGGATGATGTGCTAACGTCGCTTAATAAGCATGCCGGGCGGGTGTTTTATAGCAGTAGCCATACCGCGGTGTTAGATAGAGGAACGCTAATTATATCGGCGCGGACAACGGATATCGGTACGCATACTATGATTAATGAGGGCGTACACGCCGTAAATTACCAAAGCTACAGGCTAACAATTTTGCACAATGACGGCCCGTTAATTATAAAAGATAATCCCCTGGCCGTTTCTGTAGATGCGGAGAAATTGGCTTATCCTTTAACAATACGCAACTGGCAGCAGGGCGATTACTTTTACCCCCTGGGGATGAAGACCCGCCAAAAATTAAGCGATTTTTTTATCCATCAAAAAGTACCCCTGCATAAAAAAAAGGAAGTGCCGGTATTGGTAAATGCCAATGGCGATATTATTTGGCTTGGCAGCTACCGGCCCGACGAAAGGTATAAGGTGGTTAAAAACACTAAAAAAGTTACTATATTCGAATTGATTAAATTATGAGCGACAAATCCGGTTTTATAGAAAAACAGTACCTCGGGCGAGAGTGGATACCTATAACCATCCGCCTTATTTTAGCCATGTTTTGTTTTGCCGCGTACTTTTTTACGGACGAGCGCGAACGCAACGGCGATCTGCTGGCCGTGGTAGGTTTCGCCATCATCACTATATCCATCATACTGGGTTTTGTACTTCATTTTAAAACCGTGGTGGCTAATAAAAGCGTAACGCTTGATGGGCTTTGGACTACCCGCCGCGTAAAGATAGACCTGAACAGCATTGTTAAGGCAGAGAAAGGAACGTACAGCCGTTACCTGTTTAATAACCCTGTTTATAACCTGCATACAAAAGGAACCATACGGTTTTATACCGCCGGCAACGATGCCATCCACCTAACCGACCGGGATGGCTTGTTGTACATCATTGGCTCGCAACATGCCAACGAGTTTTTAAGGGCGATAAAAGAAGAGATGAACGCGAAGGGATAGTGTTTTTACTGCTATATCAAAAGTTTACCCGGTAATATAAAATAAAAAGAGCGCCAAGAATTTAATCTTCGCGCTCTTTTTATTTTTCCTTTGTGGTTAAAATTCCAGTTGGCGAAGCCTTTTAATGCGATTTAAAGCTCGCCAAATCGGTGTGCAGATCGCGGAACGAGCTACGGATACCAAAGGTTAGCATACTGGTTTTATCATTAAACACAGTATTTTTTTCGGTGCGGTAAATACCGCCAAGCTCCAGCCTCAGGTTGTATTTTGGGTTGAGGAGGAAAGCAATTTTCCCCTGCAGGTAAACCAAATTGGTGGTTAACCCCTGCCCAATGTAGTTGCCATCGGTTTTAGCCGGGTTTTGATAGTTGAGGAACGGGTTTTTGCCGTAATTGAGGTTATTGATATCCAAACCGTATTTGCCCAGGTCGGCTTCGCCCGAGAAATCAAAACGTTTGTATGAGTAGTTAAGCATAGCAACATACTCGCGAAAGTTTGCGCCAAAGGGATGGGCAAGCGGTTCGCTGTTAGCCGTGTAATTAAGGATGGCCGAACGCTCAGAGTAGGTGTAAGGCCTGGCGGTATTGGTTTCGGCAAGGTAGCTTAAGTTTTTAACGCCAAACAAGTCGCCACCTCTTATACCCAGTTGCCATCCAAATTTGTTGCGGTAGTTGCCCGGGTTATGGAAAAAGTTCTTCGATTCAAACTCATCCAACGAAAATTGGCCGTAAAGCGTAAGCCCGTCAACCACCTTTAATTTACTTGTTAAGCCTATGAGTGCATTATCCGGCGAACCGCTGGACGCTTCTACCGGCCTTAAAAATATAAAGGGGTTAATGTAGTTAAAATCGAAACCACGCCTATGGCCGCTATCGTCCTGGTCTGCCCAAATAACCGAATCGAAGAAACCAAACGAGAGGCGGTTGCTTACATTCCAATCCAGGTAGTGGAATACGCCGAACTTTTTACGGTTGATAAATAAATCGCTGGTAGAAGCGGGGTCTTCAAACAAAGCCCACATCGACATGTATTTTACATTACCCAGGTTAGCAGTTACCCTAAAGAAAGGGTAAGGGGACGTATTATCTGATAACAGAACCGAGCGGTATCCATCGCCAATAAAGGTTTTATCGCGCCCAGCGCTGATATTTATAAATTTTACCGGTGTATAGGATACAGTTGCCGTAATATACGACCAATTGTACGCATCGGCATCGTTTGTTAAGCGGCGGGCGTAGGCCTGACCGGGCACAATGCCAA
>NZ_CAMLOV010000179.1 GCF_946481715.1 uncultured Mucilaginibacter sp.
AGCAGCTACGTCACATCATCTATGAACCAAAAATGAACATCACCCTTCAGAACATCGGCCGGCGCTTTAACCGTGAATGGATATTCAGGGGTATTGATTATACGTTTGGCAGTAAAGAAAGCTATGCCATTTTAGGCTCCAATGGCTCGGGGAAGTCAACCCTGCTGCAGGTTTTAAATGGCAGTTTGGCACCCTCTGCCGGTGTGTTAAGTTATGCTAATGAGGGCAAACCGGTGGAAGTAGAGAATGCATTTACCTGCATAAGCCTTGCTGCTCCCTACCTGGAATTAATAGAGGAATTTAGCCTTAACGAGATCATCGATTTTCATTTTAAGTTTAAGAGCTACAAACCTGGCTTGGATAAGCAGTCTGTTACTGATATTTTAAGCCTGGCAGGCAGCCATAATAAACTCATCAAATATTTTTCATCGGGTATGAAACAGCGGCTTAAACTGGCGCTTGCTTTTTGCTCAGATACCCCTATGCTAATGCTGGACGAGCCTACCTCTAACCTTGATACCCAGGGCATCGACTGGTACCTCAGCCTGATAGAAAAACACAGTGCCAACCGCCTCACTATCATCTGCTCTAACCAACAGTACGAGTACAGCTTTTGTAAAAACAGGCTAAATATTGCTGATTATAAATCATAACCGATGACCTGCTTTCCTGATTCTACTACTCCTTCAGGGGCTTGGGGGGCTTCGGGCTTGACAAATAATAATGCCATAACAACATACTTGCCACCGTGCGGTAAGGCTGCCATTGTTCGCCAATAATGGCCAACTCTTCCTTGCCTGTTTCTTTTGGCAAACCCTTCAATCTTTTTATTGCGTTAATAATGGCCAGATCGCCGAGTGGGAGGATATCGGTACGCTGCAACACAAACATCAGGTAAACATCTACCGTCCAATTGCCGATGCCTTTTAAGGCGCAGAGCTGCCTGCGTATCTCTTCATCTTCCATCTGCTCAAAAGCCTCCAGGTTTATTTGCCCACTCCGTATTGCCTCAGCCAAATACCTGGTATAAGCCATTTTTTGCCGGCTGAAGTAGCATTCTCTGAATTCGGTATCCGTCAATAATAAAATCCTCGCCGGCGTAAGTTCCTGCACCCGCTCCCGCATTTTGTTGAGGGCCGATAATGCCGATGCCAGTGATACCTGCTGCTCCAGGATGATGTGCACCAGCGTTTCGAAGGTATTTGGCCGCGACCACAAGGGCGGGTACCTGTAGCTTTTGATGACGTTGGCAAAATCGGCATCCATTGCGGCAAGGCTATCGCATATAGAATGATACGTGGCTGATGTAAACTGTTGTGGCATATAATTGTTATTTAAACATACTAACTTTTTTAGGATTTCGCGTTTCTATTTCTGAATTTTACATTTATGAATAACCTGCCGCCATTAGCCGAACGCATGCGCCCCAAATCACTGAATGATTATGTGGGGCAAAAACATTTGGTAGGGCCGGGCGCGGTACTGCGCAAGGCCATCGAAAGCGGTACGCTGCCCTCCATGCTGTTTTGGGGACCGCCGGGAGTTGGTAAAACTACGCTGGCCTATATCATCTCGCAATCGCTTTATCGGCCGTTCTTTTCGTTAAGCGCCATCAACTCGGGTGTAAAGGATGTACGCGAAGTAATTGAAAAAGCCTCTATCCTGAAGGAGCAAGGCGAAATATTACCCATCTTATTTATAGATGAAATTCACCGTTTTTCTAAATCGCAGCAGGATTCCTTGCTTGGGGCGGTGGAAAGGGGCACTGTTACCCTGATAGGTGCCACTACCGAAAACCCATCATTCGAGGTTATCTCCGCTTTACTCTCGCGCTGCCAGGTTTATATCCTACAGCACCTGGCAGAGCAGGACCTGCTCGACCTGCTAGAGAAGGCTCAAAAAGAAGATGTTGTCCTCAAAGAAAAGAATATTGTTATTAAAGAGCATGAAGCCTTATTGCGCCTCAGCGGTGGCGATGCCCGTAAGCTGCTTAATATATTCGAGTTGCTGGTGAACGCCTTTGATAGCAAAAAGATAGTACTAACCAACGATGTGGTGCTGGAGCATGTGCAGCAAAACATGGCGCTTTACGATAAAAGCGGCGAGCAACACTACGATATCATTTCTGCCTTCATCAAATCTATGCGCGGGAGCGACCCTAACGGCGCCGTTTACTGGCTGGCCCGCATGATTGTTGGCGGAGAAGACCCGCTGTTCATTGCCCGCCGGATGTTGATATTAGCTGCTGAAGACATCGGCAATGCTAATCCCAACGCACTGTTGCTGGCACAAAGCTGTTTTAATGCGGTGCAGGCTATAGGCATGCCCGAGTCGCAACTGATCCTTTCGCAAACAGTGATCTACCTGGCCACATCGGCAAAAAGCAATTCGGCCACAACATCCATTGGCGCGGCAATAGCATTAGTTAAACAAACCGGCGACCTCCCTGTACCGCTGCATTTGCGCAACGCGCCAACCAAATTGATGAAGAACATCGGCTACGGCAAAAACTACAAATACGCCCACAGCTACGAGGGCAACTTTGCCGACCTCGACTTTCTGCCGGAAGCCATCCGCGGAACTAAAATTTATGAGCCGGGTAACAACCCGAAGGAGAACGAGTCCAAAGAGAAAATGAGGAAACTTTGGGGGGACAGGTATAAGTATTAGTTAATATTGTTATCTTCCGTCGTTAACCTTTCACTATGCTGAACCACGACCTAAAAAAAGAATTCCAGGTAGAGCGTATCGCTTTCTTTAGTGATGCTGTTTTTGCTATCGCCATTACCCTTTTAATTATCGAAATAAAAGTACCTGAGATACACGGCGAGCATCTCACCAACGGCGCGGTCGCCCAGGCGCTTGGGCATCTTATCCCTAAATTTATTGGGTTCATTGTGGGGTTTTTTGTAATTGGGCTTTACTGGGTACACCACCATTTGTTATTTAAATACGTAGAACACTACAGCCCAAAGCTTATCTGGAATAACCTGCTGTTGTTATTTTCCATCGTGTTGATGCCTTTTAGTTCTGCATTTTATAGCGAATATTGGATCTATCTAAACAACGTATCGCTTGGTTTCTATGTCATAAACATTAGTGCTACCGGCTTTTTACACTACCGCTTATGGTGTATAGTAAGTAACCCCAAAAACAAATTGAGTAAAGGGCTGGAAAACCCCCATCTGGTGAGTTATTATAAAATGCGCGCATTGGTTACCCCCTTTGTTTTCCTGATGTGTTTCGCGGTGAGCTTTGTAAGCCTGCCACTTGCTTATTGGATACCCGGCACCATATTTATTTACATGATGTTTATAGTGAAATACTACCGGAAGCGCCACCCCGAAATATTTGTAAAACCAACAACTGCAACATGATCTCAACCTTTTTCAGCCACGAGTTAAAATCCTTCTGGCGCTCAAAAAACACCGGTAAAAGCATCGCTGTAAAAGTGATCATGGGGATCCTCATTCTTATCCTGCTTTTGTATGTAGTGGTATTTGGCATTTTCTTAGATCTCATTCTAAGTAAAATGTTCCCGAGGGATAACTTAACGGTTACCTTCTGCGGCATTATCCTCATTTATTTCCTTGGCGACCTGCTGATGCGCATGCAACTGCAGGAATTGCCCACTTTAAAAGTGCAACCGTATTTGCACCTGCCGGTAAAGCGGAACAGTGTAGTAGGATACCTGGCGCTAACAGCGCTCTTCTCCTTTTTTAATCTTTGGCCTATCATCATCTTTAGTCCCTTTATTTTTAAGGTAATACTGCCCGCATCTGGCGGGGTGGCGGCCTTTGCATTTATCCTGTCGGTGATAGCATTATCGGTGTTCAACAACTATTTGGCCATGTACATTAAGCGCAAGGCCAACTTAAACGGCTGGATCTTTCTGATGGCCGGTGCGGTTTTAACGCTCATCACCTGCGGCGATTTCCTGTGGCATTTTTATTCTATTCGCAGTTTATCCTACTCCTTTTTTGGCGCGCTGTTGCTAAAGCCTTACCTGGTATTAATGCCGATACTAATGGGGGCTGCTATGTTCTATCTCAATTTTATTTATTTAAAGGGTAATTTATATCTCGAAGAACTGGGTTCTAAAAAAGCATCGGAATACAAAAGCAGTACAGAGATACCCCTGCTGGGCCGTTTTGGGCACGTGGGCGACCTGGTGGCCAACGAGATAAAACTGATACTGCGTAACAAACGCCCCCGCTCGGCCCTTATCATGGGTTTGTTCTTTTTATGCTACGGGTTGATTTTTTATACTCAGGCCGTATATGGCGAAAGCATAAAAATATTTGTGGGCATGTTTATGACGGGCATCTTCATCATCAGTTACGGTCAGTTTATGTTTAGCTGGCAGGCCTCGCATTTTGATGGCATACTGGTAAGCAAGATCAACTTCAGCGATTTTTTAAAGGCGAAGTATCTGCTGTTCACTATCGTATCAACTGTGGCCTTCTTCCTCACCACGCCTTACGTTTATTTTGGCTGGCGCGTGGTGATGATCCATTTTGTAATGTACCTGTGGAACATCGGCGTTAATACCACCATTGTGCTCTTTTTCGCCAATCGCAATTACAAACGTATCGACCTTTCTAAAGGGGCATCCTTTAACTGGGAAGGTGTGGGGGCAACACAATTGCTACTGTCGTTCCCGCTGCTTATTTTGCCATACGTTATTTATTGGCCATTTAAACTCTTAGGGATGACAAACACCGGATTTGCCGCACTGGCTATAGTGGGCATTGTATTTATTGCCACCCGCAGCTTCTGGATAAAAAAACTGGAGGCCGATTTTTACACCAAACGATTTAAAATAGCCGAAGGCTTCAGAAATAAATAAGATGATAGAGATAAAGAACCTCACAAAAGTTTACGCCGGGCAAACTGTTGTAAACGTACCCCTACTGGAGATTAAAAAGGGCGAAAGCATAGGTCTGGTTGGCAACAACGGCGCGGGTAAAACCACGCTGTTCCGCATGATACTGGATCTGATCCGCCCCGAAAGCGGTGAAGTACTATCAAACGGGCACAATGTTGCGGGTGCCGAGGAATGGAAAAACTACACCGCATCTTACCTGGACGAAGGCTTTTTGATTGATTACCTTACTCCCGAAGAGTACTTCTACTTCATCGGCGGGCTGCACCAACAAAACAAAGCGCAGGTAGATGAATACCTGTTAAAACTCAGCGATTTTTTCAACGGCGAGATCCTGAAAAAAGGCAAATACATCCGCGACTTATCCAAAGGAAACCAGTGCAAGGTTGGCGTGGGTAGCTGCCTGCTGCAAAAGCCGGAGTTGCTAATGCTGGATGAACCTTTTGCCAATATCGACCCGAGTACACAGTTCCGGTTAAAGAATATCCTGAAAACCGAGAACAAAAACAACGGGGTTACCACCATTGTATCCAGCCATGACCTGAACCACGTAACCGATGTTTGCGACCGCATTTTGCTGATGGAAAAAGGTGTCATCATAAAAGATATCGCTACCAGTTCATCAACCCTAAACGAGTTGGAGGAATACTTTGGCGTAGGGCAAACTACCCCGGTAAACGTTGAAATTGATAAGGAAGAGAACCACTAATTTTTGTTGATGTACTTAATTAAAGAAGCACAGGTTACTGATGCAGAAGCTATTATAAACGTAGCAACCCAAACCTACTGGTCGGCTTATGGGCCGATATTAACGGAGGAGCAGATCAATTATATGCTGGGCACATTATATAGTGTGGAAACTATATCCGGGCAGATAAAAAACAATGCGCAATCGTTTTTATTGCTGCTGGACGATGAGGGGCCGGTTGCATTTGCAGCTTACTCGCCACGGACTGAAAACCCCGACATATACAAGCTGCACAAGCTATACTGCCTGCCCCAAACGCAGGGAAAAGGTTACGGTAAAATACTAATAAACATCGTTGCCGAAAAGGTGAAAGAGGCAGGAAAGAGCATCTTAGAGCTGAATGTAAACCGCTATAACAACGCCAAAAGCTTTTACGAAAAAATGGGCTTTGCTGTGGTTTATGAAGAGGATATACCTATTGGCCCCTATTGGATGAATGATTTTGTGATGCGAAAAGAGTTGTAGGTACGAGAGCCGCCTAATGTAAACCCAGATCAGGATTAATCATTAAAAGTGTAATCTTTTACCGGGACGAACTGTACGATTCGTACAGTTCGTACAACCTTGTCCAGTTTCGCACAATCCGTACAAACTCGTACAGTTTCGCACAACCTCGTACACTTTCGTACAGTTTCGCACAATCTCGTACAGTTTCGTACAGCTATTTTGCCGCTGGCGAAAATCTGTGTTTTTCTGTGCTTTTTCGGAAGAAAAAAGTGGGCATTGCAAATATCGTGAATAGTCATTAACATAAAAAAAGTTAGGCCGAAATCTTAAAACTTCGGCCTAACTTTTAAGCAAATAGCGATTGTTTTTAATTGATGTTTTCTAAACCGCTGCCGGTAAAAAGGAAACGCTACCCATTTTAGCAACGATATCATTGGCCGCTGTTGTTGCTGCAAACTTAATTTTTAAGACGTTTGTAGCTGTGAAATCTATCGATGAAAGTGTTGCATAAACGGTTGTATTTGCCGGATTACTGCCAGTTGAGATTAATGTTGTTGAAGCCCGGATAGTAGATGAATCTACCCTTATTATTACAACCTTTATGTTCCATGAGCCAACGGTGGTCCTGCTGAAAGTACCCGTATCAAAGATTGCAGTATTGAAATAAATATATATTCTGTCATTTGCTGTGGCGTTAACAGCAAAAGTCCCTTCATATTCGGCAATTATTTTATCCCCATTATATTGCAATTGGTTTTCGGGTATTGTATATGAATAGACATCTACAGCTGATGTACCTGAGGAGCTGCCGTCGGTGTAAAAGTCCTTTAACGCAATCACCTGGTCGCGGATTATTTTGGTGGATGTGCCTGAGACATTTTGAAAAGCCTGGGTTACGCCATTTACAATATTATTTTTTATTGTGATGTAACTGGATTTGTTTATGGAAAATGCCGTGGTGATATTGTTGTTACCGTATATTTTGTTATCTGTAATGGTTGAATTTGTTACATTATTAAATCTCAGCACATAAGATTGCACCGGTAAAGTCACAATAATTACCCCTGTTGGGTCAGATAAGCCTGACGCGATTGAGTAAGTAAAGGTTGTGGCATTTACCTTCGTTATAGAAACGTTTAAATTGTAACCAGAGATAGAGGCCCCGCTGATCGACACCATTTTACCTGTAGTTAAATTGTGAGGGCCGTTGGTAACGGCTGTTGCGGTAGTGCTGCCGCCGCTTGAAGTTAAAGAGGTCAGCAGCAATTTAGGCATAGCTGTATTGATCCGGGTGGCTGTACCTGTTGCTGTGGTGCTTATACCGGAAGGAACTATATAAGTAAATTTGGTACTGCTACCTGTGCTTTCGGTAACTGTAATGGATGAGCCAAGGGTGTTGTACCTGGTTTCAGACGCCCCCTGGATACAAACGATATCTCCGGTCGCTAAATCACTTACGCCTAATGTTGCAGTGGCAAGCGCCCCTACAACGCTTAAGGATAGGTCGAAGTAGGCCGGTTCTGAAACTATCAGGCGGGTTACTTTTATAGAGGTGAGTGTTGTTGCCGGTGTTGTTAAAGTGTCATCTACACCATATGTAAAATCGGTGGTGTTTACAACGGTAATAACCGTTGTTTCGTTGTACTCCACGGGCAAGGCACCGGTTATTGTTACAAGGTCATCAGTTGATAAGCTATTGCCTACGCTTGTTGTTGCAGTGGCTGTGGTGCCCGAACGTGTTATGCCAGACACGGCACAAGTGTACGACACCTTGATATTGCCCGTTGCTGATGTTGGTGTGCCGGAAGGAACCCCATAGGTGAAAGTGGTATCGTTTATTCTGGTAATGGTTGCACCGGCCGTATTATAACCGCTTTCGGCTGCCCCTGAGATTATTACGGTATCATTTGTTATTAGATTATGCGGCTGGCTGGTAACTAAAGTCGCGGTCATTCCTGAACACGTTAGGGAAAATACCGTAGATTTTGGCCCTACCGTTAAGAGGCACGTTGCAAATATAAGTCCTGTTGCCGGGGTAGGTAGGCCCGAGGTAACGGTGTAAGTAAATGTAGTAGCACTGGTAACGTCGATTTTAGTACGAGCAGTGTTATAACCGGTTTCAACAGCGCCACTGATTGTTACCTCGTCATTAAGCGATAAGTTGTGCGGCGCTACGGTGGTGGCTGTGGCTGTGGTGCCCGATACTGTTAAAGAACGTAAAGCAACAAACGGCCCTGTAATATAACTGATCTTGTTGTGATGGATATCAATGTTATCGCCATCTTCAACACTGATTGCCGAACTCCGCCTTGGGCTAATGATGATATTATCATGAAAGTCTACATAACTGCACCCCGCAAAATTGTCGGTTTGCGACATTGCCGTTCCGCAATTGAGGAAAACGCAATCAGAAACCAGCAGGCCCGATCCTGTTCGTAAGACGATACCACTCATAACATCACTGGGATGGTCGGCTAGGTAATCCTCCGTGTTGCTGAATTCTACTCCCCGTACACGCACAGAAGTGTCGTATTTGCTGGCAGAGTATTTGCTATCTATTTTAAACGTTACTCCGGCATCTTTAAAGTTGCGTACATATCCGCCCGATATGTCGATATCTGTAGATTTGTACTGAATGTAATAGCCATTGTTATTGATACCCTCCATTTTAACGCCCGAAGCAAACAGATGTTCTGTATCATAGCAATTAATACCAACGCCTGCGTCGTTTATCTCGGTATTATTTATCCAAATATAACTGCAGCTGATAAATTTAAGCGCCGGCGAATGGTCTGTTGAGCCCGATATGCCCGCGTTATTTATATTGGTATAAATGCCGCCGTTTATATACACATTATTAAAAGCGGTTAAATACAGACCGCCATCCAGATTGCTGGCCGAAGCATACTGATTTTGTATATTCAAGTCAGTAAGCCATAAATTGCTTAAGCCACCTACACCGCCGTTTGCGTCAATCCCGTTTTTGACAAAACCATTCATATCCAGCGTGCCATTGCAAAGCGTAACATTGTTACAGGTTATATTTACCATCCTGTTCTTCAAAACGCCGGCTTTTAAGGTAGCATTCCTGAAATCTATTTTAATGGGTGTAGCAATAGTAAGCTCATCGGTAATTTTATACGTACGCCCTTGCTCAAAAATCAATTCTGGTGCGCCTGAGTTAATGGCGTTCTGGATAGCTGTGGTGTCGTTGGTAGCGCCATCTCCAACTGCACCAAACGAAGATACATACGCTACGCTGTTGTTCCCACCTATACCGGTAGGAATACTTCCAGGTAACGCCCCGAATGTGAAAATGGTGTATCTCCCAAAGGCATCGGTGCTTATCGTATAATCCGCCCCTTGTATCTTGAGTTGAGTACCCACCCAAACCATAGCAGACGAAATTGGGTTGGGCGCAATATTAGAAGTATAAATAGAGGGATTAGAAGGGTCAACTGTGAAAATAAGCGGAGTTAACTCGGATATAATGGCCATAAGTTTTAAATTTTAATTGTGATAAAAAAGAGACTTGGTGTTTAGGTTGATATAAAGCTACAAAGAAATGTTTTTCAAATCCAAATTTAATTGATAATTAATACTCAAGGTCGTGGTTAAAATTCGCATACTTCCTCCTTCTCCTAAAAATTCCTATCTTTCCCCTAAAAACTTACCCAATGCTTGAGCAGGTTAAACAGCAGCAAAACGCTTACGAGGAAATTTACGCGCCGGAACAGAAATCGGAATTCGATTTTCATACCACTACCAATCCGCTTACCCGGTACCTGCGCGACCGCCGCCTGCTGAAAGCCCTTGCTGTCCTTGAGCAAAGCAACACCAACATCCGCCAGTGGAGCGTATTGCTTACCTGTGGCGGCGTAGGCGGTGAAGGACTTTTCTTTAAAAAGAACGGCTTTACTAATGTTACCGTTAGCGATATCTCGGAAAACTCCCTCAAAATTTGCAACGAGTTCGACCCCACTATTACCACCATGATGCTGAACGGCGAGAGCCTGGATGTGCCGGATGCTTCGTACGATTTGGTAGTTGTGCAGGATGGGCTGCACCACTTGCCGCGCCCGGTTACCGGTTTTACCGAGATGCTGCGCGTGGCCAGGAAAGCGGTTATCGTAATAGAACCTTTCGACAGCCTGATAGGCAACCTTATAGGCACCGAGTGGGAGGAACAGGGCGATGCCATAAACTACGTATACCGCTGGGATAAAAACAGCTTTACCCAGGCTGTTAAAAGTTATTTGCTTAAAAACTACAAACAAGTAAAAGTGCTCCGCTTTTGGGACCACGGGCTTATGGTATCAAAACTGGCCGGCAAACTCCCAAAAGGCATGCAGCTGCCGGCAGCCAAACTTATCTACGGGCTGTTTGCGCCATTTAATTGGGTGGGCAATATGTTTGTGGGGATAGTGGTGAAATAGGATAAGGCATTAAATAAATAACGTCATGTGGAACTTGTTTCAACACCCCATCATAAAAGCAATCATGCAAGCCCCATTCCATATCGCCAACTTTGCATGTGGGGTGCCGAAATAAATTCACTGTTGTCCGGGGAAAATATTTTTAAGGTAAAATTAAAGGGGTAGCCAGGGCT
>NZ_CAMLOV010000180.1 GCF_946481715.1 uncultured Mucilaginibacter sp.
TCCTGCATACTTATCACCGGGTAAACGAGGATCAGGAAATCCGGGCGAAGGCTAATTTTCTCCGGATTGTTAATTAATGGTTTTTTGAAATGTGTTGCCAGTGTAGCTGCTAAATGCCCGCCTGCCGAAAAACCCATCACGCCAATACGATTACTGTCTATACTCCAGGCCTTAGCGTTCTGCCGTAAAAATTTGATAGCCTGTTGCGCATCCTGAAGCGGGCCGATGGTTTTATCGATCATAACAGAATCATCCGGCAGCCGGTACTTAAGTACGAATGCCGTTACACCGTTTTCGGCAAAAGCCCTGGCAGCTTTAACGCCCTCGCCCTGGTAAACTAAAACTTTATAACTTCCCCCGGGGCAAATGATCACAGCGCTGCCGTTTGATTTCCCTGCCGGCGGCAAAAACATCTCCAGTTCGGGACTGGTTACGCTATAAATAAGACCCGGGTTTAATTTCTGTGGTAGTACTATACGCCCTTTTCTGGTGTTTGGTACCGTATCCGGGTATATGGCCATCAACGTTTGAGCCTTTACAGTGAAAGGTGCGATGATAATTAGCAAGCAAATAAATTTTGCCCACTTTAAGCTTATTATATGTTCAGGTTTATTAAAATACATTGCTTTTCTTTCATCGTTAGGATCCTACTACCTATAAAGTAAATTTTACAGGCATAAGTTCCTTTTCGGCTGGCGAAAGCCGATTTGATTGTTGGGTAATTGGTTAAAGCTAAACTGCGTAATCGTACAGGCTTTAAGTAGCACTATTTGACAAGTTTTTAACATTAATGTCATTTACACATTAATTACATGGCGGGCAATAACGGAAATAAGTAATTTAGTTGACCCAATTAAATCATTCAAAGAAGAGGCAATCAATTCATCGGGTCAATTAAAATTCACCTTTGTAAGGATACTCTTTTATAAAACACGATACAATCTAATTTATGAGGACAAGTAACTATTTAAAATTTGCTGCACTATGCATTCTATTGTGCTGCCATGCAAACATTTTCGCGCAAAGCAGGAATATTTTATGGTACGACAAACCGGCCGCTAACTGGAACGAGGCCTTGCCCATAGGTAACGGCTTTATTGGCGCTATGGTGTTTGGCAATACGCAGCTCGAACGCTTGCAGCTAAACGAATCGACCATATGGGGCGGCGGGCCAAACAATAACCTGGATTCTGCAGCCCGGCCTTATATTAACGAAGTGCGTGCGTTGTTGGCGCAGAAAAAGTACGTGGAGGCACAGCAATTGGCAAACAAACAATTGGCACCAAAAGGCAATAGCGGCATGCCATACCAAATGGCAGGCAGCCTGTATATCACATTCCCTAACCACCAAAATGCAGACGACTATAAAAGAAACCTCAATATAGAAAATGCCACCGCTTCGGTAACATATTCCTACAACGGCGTAAAATACAAACGTGAATACTTCACTTCTTTTACCGACAATGTTTTAATGGTTAGGCTTACCGCCGATAAGCCTAAAATGATTACTTGTGATATCGCGTTACAAAGCCCGCTAAAAACAAATAAAGAAGTGGCTAACGGCGACTTGATACTATCCGGCCAGGGCAGCGATCATGAAAACCAAAAAGGCAGAATTAAATTTAATGTGGTAACCAGGGTGAAAGCATTTTCGGGCTCTGTTGTTGCCGACACCGCCGGTATTAAGGTTCGCAATGCCGATACTGCGGTTATCTATTTGTCTATTGCTACTAATTTTGTCAACTATCATGACATTAGCGCCAATCCGCTTAGCCGGGCGCAAGCAATTGTAAACAAAGCTTACAAAAAAGGTTTTGCTAAGTTGCTGGCAACGCATACTTTATCTTACCAAAAATATTATAACCGGGTTAAACTGGATCTGGGGACTACTGATGCCGGGAAAGCGACCACCGATAACCGGATAAAGGATTTTGCCCAAGGAAACGATCCGCAATTAGCAGAACTGTACTTTCAATTCGGGCGGTACCTGCTCATCTCATCGTCTCAACCGAGCTCGCCTCAGCCGGCTAACCTTCAGGGTATTTGGAACGGGGAACTGAAAGGGCCCTGGGACAGCAAATACACCATAAATATCAACACCGAGATGAATTACTGGCCAAGCGAAACAACGCAATTACCAGAGCTGAACGCACCGCTTTTTAACATGATAAGCGACCTTTCGGTTACGGGGAAAGAAACGGCCAAAGTAATGTACGGCGCGCGGGGCTGGTCGCTTCATCACAATACGGATATATGGCGAATTACAGGCGTGGTAGACGGCCCTTTTTGGGGGCTATGGCCAACAGGTAACGCATGGCTATGCCAGCACTTATGGGAACATTACCTGTATACAGGCGACAAAGCTTTCCTCAGGAAATATTACCCCATTATGAAGGGGGCCGCACAATATTTTGAAGACGTGCTGCAACCCGAACAGGAACATAACTGGCTAGTGGTATCGCCATCTGTTTCGCCCGAGCACGAATATATTAACGGTAAAACGCAAGTATCTGTAACCGCCGGCGCAACCATGGATAACCAATTGGTATACGACCTTTTTACCAATGTTAGCCGGGCGGCAGCCGATTTAAATATTGACCGTTCTTTTGCGGATAGCTTATTAAATTACCGAAAGAAACTGCCACCTATGCAAGTGGGCAAATACGGGCAATTACAGGAGTGGCTGGATGATTTGGATTCCAAAACCGACAACCACCGGCATGTATCGCATCTGTACGGTTTGTTTCCGGCCAGCCAAATATCGCCTTTTCGTAATCCGCAGCTTTTTGCAGCGGCAAAAAACTCGCTTTTATACAGGGGTGATGTATCAACCGGGTGGTCTATGGCCTGGAAAATTAATCTATGGGCGCGCCTGCTTGATGGTAACCATGCCTATAAATTAATAACCGACCAAATTGCGCCGGTAACAGGCAGAGGTGGTGGAACTTATCCAAACTTATTTGATGCTCATCCCCCTTTTCAGATAGACGGCAACTTTGGATGTACATCGGGCATTGCCGAAATGCTGCTGCAAAGCCACGATGGTTTTATTTATGTTTTGCCGGCTTTACCGGATGCATGGAAAAATGGCAGCGTTAAGGGGTTGATGGCCAGGGGCGGTTTCAGGATAGACATGGAGTGGAGCAACTCTAAAATCACCCGTCTTGTGGTGCATTCCACTTTAGGAGGCGTTTGCAGGATAAGGTTAAATCAACCTGCAAAAAGCAACATCTTACACACCGCTAAAGGAATCAATACAAATGGGCTTTTCCGGGTTTCAAATATTGCTCCGCCAATAGTAAAACCATCGGACGTGGATTTAAAAGTAGTGCTTAAAAAGAGCTGGGTGTACGATTTTAAATCAGGCAAAAATCAGGCATACACCTTAATAGGAAAGTAAGGTAAGCGGTATCCGCCGGAATGGTATAATAAAGCCAGGCCTTGCGTAACAGCTTAAATGGGGCGCCAGTTACTATTTAGCAAATGAGGTAACTGAATAAGCAAACGGTATAATAGGACGGCCACTGGGTGTAGAAAACAGGCAGCCGGATGGATTGGGCTGCCTGTTCAAAAAAAATATATAAGCTTTTTTTACGCTTAAAAATCTACCACAGAAAAATAAGCTTTCTTGCGTTGCAGGTTTTCATCAAATAATAAAGGGTAGGCTTTCCGTACAATCCTCCGGGTTGCATCGCTTGCGCCCGCCCCTCCTGTAATCCCCCCATTCCTTGCATCAAGCCAGCTGTGCCGATCAGAAACGTTCCAAAAAGTAACATTATTAATCACTTTTTTATATTCTCTAAAAATTTCGAAAATCTCTTTGTAACGTTGTGCCTGCAGCGCAGCTAAACCGGGCGTGTACCCCGAGTCAACCGGCATAGATGCCTGTGCTCCTCCTGTAGGGCGGTCTTCTGGTCTCATGGGTTTGCGTACAGTAACATCAAGCTCTGTTATTTGAATTTTGAGACCTAAGGATGCATATCGTTCAATCGCTTTGCGTATCAAATCGGGCGTTGGGTTATCAAGCTTCCAGTGGCCTTGCAACCCTACCCCTGTTATCGGAACTTTTGCGTCTACCAGGCTTTTCAACAGCCTGTAAATTTTCTCGCGCTTAGATGTGTCTTCGCTGTTGTAATCGTTGTAATAAAGGGCAACCGAAGGGTCTGCCTCATGCGCGTACTCAAACGCTTTGGGGATAAAATCTTCACCGCATATCTTATACCATAACGAGTTACGAAGATAATTTTCGGGCTTGTCATCAATGGCCTCATTCACCACGTCCCAGGCATATATTTTACCCTTATAACGTTTAACAACGGTTGTGATGTGCTCTTTTAAGCGGGCCAATAATACTTCCTTGCTTACCTGGTTACCAGCGCTATCTTTAAAAAGCCAGGCCGGTGCCTGCGCGTGCCAAAGCAAATTATGCCCCCTAACCTTTATTTTATGTTTAATGGCAAAGTTTACGATAGAATCGGCATTGCGCCAGTTATAACTGCCTTCTGCGGGATGTATCGGCCCCATCTTCATGTCGTTTTCGGCAGTTACGCTGTTAAATTCGCGGGTTATTAAATCTGCCTGCTCACCGGATAACGCCGCTACATTAACCGCCACACCTATCGAAAAATATTTTTTATAATAATCTTTCAACCCTTTTTCGCCCTTCGTATAGGGCAGGCGAGCGTTTGTACCGGCTTTGTTATAAGGAGTGTACGACCAATTTATGCCTGCAAAAAAACAGACTGCCAAACAGATCATCAACGTGGTGTTGTTTGCCTTTTTACCAATTTTGGGATAATTCATATGTTTACTATGGTGATAAATAATTTTCGGGATTACGAAACCATATGCACGGTCTATTAAAAACTAAGGTGGCTATTTTATCATCATTTGGATACAACAATTCGTTTAATATGTCTATCAAATGTTCAATTTCTATTTTAATAATACCTTCAAGGCCAGCCGGAAGAAATTGCCCATGCTATCCTTTTTGCTGCTGGCAACAACTATATGACCGGCAAAGTGATTGCGTGTGATGGCGGGCTTTCCTAAACTACAAAGAGCGAGCGGCCGGTTGCCGCTCGCTCTTTGCATTGGTTTTGGATTTATCAATTAATAATCTCGCCCTTACTATTAACTAACCTTTCCAGCCATTGTTGTAATTGTTCGGGTGTTTGCCTTACCCAGTCTGTCACCTCACCAGTAATCTTCAAGGGTTCGCTGGTGCGATAGGAACGCGTGGGGTTGCCCGGAAATTTCTTGTCCGTAACGTTCGGGTCGTTTTCAAAATCTCCTGTCGGTTCTACAATATAAACCCGTTCACGGCCCGTTCCTTTGGCCAGTTCAGCGGCAAGGCCTGCGCCATTAGCCAGCGCAGTAAAATAAATATGATTCATTTGCAGCCCGGGCTTGTAATTAGAGGTGCGCCCCGGTGTCAGGAAATCACCCGGCTGCAAATCTGCCCTGGTACCGTGGTAAAATGGGCCTTTATCAGCGGGTGTGCCCCGGAAGGTGGTTGCCAGATCCTGATGTTTTTTGGCATTAGCCAAGTCACCCAAACTCTCATAGCAGCCTGCAATAAGCGAATACAAGGTAGCCAAAGCGCCGCTAACCGCATCATCATTAACTTTTAAGGCGAACTCTAAGGCAGTTTTGTACCAACTTAATTTATTGGCGATATTTTTTTGTTGCCGGGCCACATAATACGCGGCCAAATATTTTTCAAAGTCGTTTGTCGTTTCGTTCCAGGCCCTAAGAAACAACTCGCCTGCCTCTTCGGGCTGGCCTTGTTCCTCCTGAGCCATGCCTTGCATGCAAAGTTGGATAACCGGGTTGTTGGGGTTGAATTCCATCTTAAAATCTTTTGCTTTTTAAGCAAAGTTACTTTTTTATTTTCTTTCCGGTTTTTTCGCCGCCCTAACATCGCGGCTCATTTAACATTTTGGAGCATCTTAATCTAGGCAATTATGATACGCCAGCTTACAGCCGCCGCCATGCGGAAGTAAAGTTTATTGACCCGTACCTGTAAATTGCGCCGTTCATTTGTATTTTTACAGACAAGGAAACTTGACCATAATTTGCTTTAGCTAACTAATAAACTCGTTATGCCATTTGTACAGATTAGTTTACCAGCGGCATTATCGCCGGCAGAAAAAAAAGACATCTCGCTTTGCATCCATGAAAGCCTGGTCGACATTTTTAATGTACCTTTAAATGATTATTTCCACGTGATCAATGAGGTGCAGCCCGAAAATCTCATCTATCCCGAAAGTTACCTCGCTGTAACGCATACTGCCAACCTTATTTACATTTATATAACCTGTGGCACGGGCCGGACAGTGTCAATGAAACAAGCCCTGTATGCCCGTATCGCAGATAAAATAAGCCAGCGCACTTCAATAAGCCAAAATGATGTGATCATTGTATTAAATGAGACAGCCTGGGAGAATTGGTCGTTTGGGCAGGGGAATGCGCAGATGGTTAAATAGCGTGGGATATATGTATTACTAGTTATGGAGTTCATATCGTAGACGGGTAATTACCGTTCTTTAAGGTAATAATGCCGCCAGAAATTCTGTTGCCGATAAGGCCTTAAAGCACGATGTGATCAATATACTAATTTGAGGATGCCGTAAATTTACTATTTTAACAGCCTGCAATCATTAGTTTTGAGCATACAAATAGCTAAAATGGAAAGATAGATCAAATTAAGAGCGCTTACATGTTTAGCTATTGGTGGATGATATGAAAGCTGCGAAACACTACCTGGAGGAACTTGACCATAAATATTAGTAAATACCGCATTCATGGAGGAACTTAAAAATGGCATTAAAGCTTTTTACGCCCCGACGCAAGCCGAATGGCGTAACTGGCTTATGGAAAACCATGAAAAAGAAACATCGGTTTGGCTGATCCTCTATAAGAAAGACTCGCCGGCGACCAGCATTCCGCACACCAATGCGGTTGACGAAGCACTCTGTTTTGGCTGGATCGACAGCCTTACCATCAAGCGGGATGAACACAGCCGTTACCAGCTTTTCTCCAAAAGAAAGCCCAAGGGCAATTGGAGCGCGATCAATAAAGCGAAAGCCCTTCGCATGATCCAACTGGGTCTGATGACCGAAGCGGGATCCCTTACGATAGCAATTGCCAGGGCAAACGGAATGTGGGATGCTTTAAATGATGTAGAAAATTTAATTGTACCGCAGGACCTACAACACGCATTTGAACACGACCAGGCCGCATGGAAAAACTGGGAAACTTTTCCGCCTTCGTCCAAAAAAGCCATCCTTAAATGGCTAACGGAAGCAAAGAAAGCCGAGACAAGGGCACAACGGGTCACGGATACGATCAGCGCGGCTTCAGCGAACCGGCGTATCAAGTGATCTTTGCAGCTTATTAAATGGCGTTTGTTGGATGGCCATTTGCGGCCATACTTTTATAGCCTAACAATGCCGAGTTGCTTCATCATCGTTAATTCATCTGTTACCCGCCAGTGTTCAGCGATCCGGCCATCTTTCAGTTTTTCTATATTGATCTGATTGACGGAAATATGCTTTCCCGTGGGCGGGATACCAAACAACGTGTCCTTGTGGGTGCCGGTCATTACGGTTCTGATCGTAATATGGTCCCGCGCACTTATGATCTCTTTTATCTCAAAATGCAGATCCGGAAAGGCCCGGCGTATCGCCAGCACAATAGGCTTCAACCCATCAGGACCGGGAACAGTTGGCGCGCTCGGGGTATTGTTAATATAGTCCTTGGTAAGCAGGCTGTCCAATAACGCTACATGCCCTTTATTCCATACCTCATTAAAATAGCGTTCCGCGATCCTTTTATTTCTTTCAATTTGGGGTTCCGGCAGTTTGGGTTGACAAGAAACCGCAAAAACCAGAGCCCCTAAGCAGGCAGCCTTTAAGAAAACAGTACTCATGCTCTTGACGAAATAGATTGGTCAATAGAAAACCTGCCGCCGCCTTCATATAGGGAGATCAGGCACAAACCTAACATCAGCAGGAAAAACTCGGCACCTTCTCCTTGCTGATCTCCAAACCAGTTCATGAAAAAGTAATTGTGCTGAACCGTAACGATAACACCGCCCATCACAAGGAAGACCAGGAAGGCGGTTATCCTGGTGCCGATACCGATAATGAGCAACAGCGGGCAAAAGAATTCGATAAGGATCACCAATACGCCGATGGGGTAAGGCAAATGGACCACGCCCGTAAAGTATTGCATCGTCGCCGTAAAGCCATACCCATCCCACCAGCCCAATAATTTTTGTGCGCCATGCGGGAACAGGATCAGCCCGATCGTCAGCCTGGCTATTAAGCCGGCAAATTCGTTGTTGGTTTTTAATACTTTGTTCATCATTTTCGTTCTCAGGTAAGCAGGTCGTTTATTACTGATGCAAAGTTGTGCGCGGCGAACGAAAGTTTCGAGGACGAATGCTACAATATATATGTAACATTTGTTACGCACTGGTAGTGACTTATGCTTTATTTTGGATGATGTTTTAATTGATACCCTTGCACGTTTTACACCAACATATAGCGCAATTTGTAAGCATTACGAATGAAGAGTTTGACCTGATCCTCTCGCACGCCAAAAAGAGGACCCTGAAAAAAAACCAGTTATTGCTGGAGGCGGGCGACCTGAGCACGGCTGATTTTTTCATATTGGATGGCTGCGTGAAGCAGTATCACCTTGACCAGGGCGGCCAGGAGCATGTCCTTCAATATGCTTTCGCCGGCTGGTGGATTGGCGACTGGTATTCGATACTGCATAAAAAGGCCTCGGCCTATCATATTGAAGCTATCAGCCCGACCGAAGCACTGCAATTTACCGTAGGGAGTTTAGAGCAGCTCTTTCAACTTCTCCCCCAACTGGAACGTTATTTCCGCATTATCTTTCAGCATGGCTTTGCCGCGCAGCAGCGCAGGATATTGTGGCTGCAAATGCCCCTGAAGGAGCGCTATATGGAGTTTGTGCAGATTTATGGGTATTTTGAAAAAATGCTGTCTCAACGAGAGATCGCATCTTACCTGGGCACCACGCGCGAATCTTTAAGCCGGGTAAAAAAAGACCATATGTTATAGGCCTGATATTTAATTATGCCTTTAACGGACACCGGCAAATACCCTGATCATTTTAAGCTTAAAAGTAACCAACATTCGGTTACTCGGCAACGAATTTTAATCCGACGATGGAGATGATAAGTGTACTCAGAAAAAAGAGACGCCAGAATGTAGCGGGCTCTTTAAATAACAGTATACCTACCACCACCGTGCCCACCGCGCCAATGCCCGTCCATACCGCGTAAGCGGTCCCTATCGGCAGGGTTTGCGTTGCTTTGATCAGTAAAACCATACTTAAGGTACAGGTAATTAAAAATCCGCCGTACCACAAGTAAGCCTCCGTGCCCGAAGTTTCTTTGGCTTTGCCCAGGCAGCTGGAAAAAGCCACCTCGCATAAGCCGGCCAAAATTAAGATCAACCAATTCATATCGCTAAAAATTTGTCCCGCAAAAATGCTAAGGTTTATCCGTTTAAACTCAGCCGAATAAAAAATAACTAATCCGCAGCCGGCTCGTAAGCCTCGTCGCCGTGTATGCCACGTGTAAAGTGCTGCATAGCGGTGGTTTGCATTGCTATGCTGTGTAAACGCCTGCCAGGACTAACGGGCTAAAGCATAAAACTTATATTGGATGGTACAACTGTACGAAAATTTATTTCCGTACAACTTCGTACAGCCCGGGCGGCTTTTCGCACAGTTTCGCACAACTTCGCACAGTTTCGTACAACTTCGCACAGTTTCGTACAATTCCGTACACTTTCGCACAGTTTCGTACAGCAAAAAGGCAACATGCAAAAATCTGCGTTTTTCTGTGGTTTTTCGGTGTTTTTCTGTGGTAAATCCGGCTTAATTTCAGCTTGTCCCCAAAATGGATATTTGGGGTTTTTTATTATTTGCTGTTACCGTATCAAGGTTACTTTGCGGTAGGGTGAACCAAAACTCGCTACCTTCTCCCATTTTACTTTCAACACCTATTTCACCCTGGTGAGCTTTGATCAGTTCTGCACCTATGTAAAGCCCTAAACCCAATCCTGTATTTGGCTGCCGTGGTCAACAATGTGCAACTGTCCCTGGTTCAGCTTGCTGGCATATAAAAGGTCTTCTACCAAAATATACTATCTCTATATCGTATTGATTTTCAATTACTTACAATGAAAACCATCACGCCGGCTGGGTGTTTCACTCGTTCACCTGCCACAGATCCACTGTGGCCACCCAGATCAACACCCAGGTCAATCTCGAAAAACAAAAGCAGAGCTTAGTCACTCCGGGATAGGCGTTTGATAAACAACTTTCGTAATCAAGAACTTTTAAGGCAACAATTTTACCTGTTCCACACCATATTCCAGTTTCCAACGATCCACTACGGGCTGTTCCAAAGCGGTTTGCCGGTACTGATCAGGTGCCATGATCGGTACCCCATAAATAATCGGATATTTTCGCTTGCAGGCCGCGCAGCTCAGGATGCCTTCAATTACGTTTTGGTCGATATCCTGTGCGAGTATTTGTAATTGCAGGCTTTGCTTATCGAACGGGCAGCAAAGTTTGGCTATGGT
>NZ_CAMLOV010000181.1 GCF_946481715.1 uncultured Mucilaginibacter sp.
GGCGTAGCGCTTCGTGTTCGGCTTCCATAAGCAATGCTTCGGCAATGCCCTTACCGCGGTAATTGGGGCCAACCACCAGGCGATGGGTAACGATAGCCGGTTCGTTAATATCCAGCCCTGCCTCGCCATACTCGGGGTACTGCTCGGTGGTAATAGCCGAAACACCGGCAACCGAGCCATCAATTTCGGCAACCCAAAGCTGGTTCAGCGCTATATCTTCTGTAAATACCTCCGGATTGGGATATGTGTCGTTCCATTGAAAGTTACCCGCGGCCTGCATTAAAGGCACGGTAGCTTTTACCATAGACATGATGGCGGGGATATCAATTAGCGTAGCGCGGCGGAGGTTCATAGTATCTAATTTCACAATCTCAAAGGTAAAAATGAAATGTTTAATTCTCTCCTTTACAGTAGCCAAGGTAAAACAGGGGGCGTTGCCTAAACTGAGAGTCTGCCGATTCACCTAAGGGTTTTAAATAGCCACTATCAATCAATACGGTATTTCCCAATGCTTTTGCCGGTTTTTTATCCCATTTTAACGTTAGCGTGTCGCCACTTTTAACCCAATTGCCCATCTCCCATCGGTTAAAAAAGAACACGCCGGTTGCGTTCAGTTCAAAGGTATGATCTTGCCTGAAATTTATTGTTGTTTGGCTGTTTGCCCCTTCATAGCAAGCACGGAATTTAACAGCGCTGAGGTGGTCTTCCCATGCGCCGATTGGCGCACATATCACTGCAATATAAACTACTATCGGGTAAAAATAATAAACGTTTAGTTGCCTTCGGTTTTTAAAGACCGCAATTACCAGCTTAACCAGGTTTACGATCATCATAATTACCATTGCGGCAATAAGCACCGTTGCCGCTAATTCGCACCACCAAGGCATAAACCTTTCTATATAACCGAAATAAAATGCTAAAAAGCTGAATGCCAAACCTATTACTGCAGCGGTAATTAATTTGCGCTTATTTGCTCCGATAACCATTTACCATTTCTGTTGCCTCCCAATTTATTTGCACTTATGTAATTTTAAACCCGCACATCCAATTAATGGTTATGCTTTTTATGGATATCCTTCACCAGGCAAAGCTTCTTTATCTCATCCAGGCGGATAGGGAACGGCGAATACTTTAAACGGTTGCCTATCATCTCGGTAACGTTATCTGAGTGGGCTATTACCTCCTCGGGGTTATCGCTGGCCAGCAGGCGCTTATACATGCGGTAATCGCCCCATTCAATATAATACACCTCGCCGGGCAGTATCTTTTTATCGCTGATGATCTTCAGGGCTACCCAGCAGCCATTCTCCAGGTACGGGTACATCGAGTGCCCCCAAACCGGCAGGGCAAAATCGCATTCCTCTATCCCGGGGAAGTTCATGCGGCCCACCGGGTGTGCATCGTTTATATCGTTGTAAACCTCCACGCCCGATGCCGTAGCCGTTATCTCATACATGGGTATGCCATCGCCGGTGCGGGCATATACAGCTTTATCTGTACTTTTTTTTCCACCTAATAAATCTCTGTATTTTTCTTTAAAAACCTTTAATTTTTCGGGGTCGATGTTTTGGCGGCTCTTGATGATCTCGGTAATGCTGCTGGCATTGTTAAAACCCAGCGCTTCCGCCAACTCGGTGTTGTTATTAAAAGCTTTCCCGCGCAGTTGGTTATAGAGGATAATAAACTCCAAAGTCTCCGGGCGGATAGTTTTTATCTTGTTGGGTTTGGGCTGCTCTTCCATGTTGAAAAATATTTATTTTATTTCTTGATTTAAATAAAGAATATTCTTTATATTTGTAGTGTCGAAACAATATAAAGGTAGTCATTAATTTTAATAAATCAAGTTTATGCATCAAGAAACTACAGAAACAACTTTACAGCCGTGCCGGGCTGGTTAGGTGTAGGGCTCGTCCAAATCAACATCATTTTAATACTCTTTAAAACCACTCCCATGTACTTAGCACATAGCGCGCTGCGCACCAATAGCCAAAACGGAAACACCGAACTAAACGATAAAGAACTGCAGCAGCGTCTGGATGCTTACCGCATGGCCTGCCAAAAATACAGGGCCGAGATTGCCGCTATACAAAAGTACCTGCCCGGCTGGATGCCTGCATTCGGCGTAAAAGGATAATATATCTTATTGCCTCATAGATGAACTAATGCACCAATCGCCCAATGAACCATTGAACTAATAAACCACACCATGAAACTAACTCAAAAACTAAAAGACCAACTTTGGTGGATGATCATATCGGTAGATTATGATTACAGCCGCATCAGTATTGCCGACCACGACCTGGGTGATGAAACCTTGACCCTATGGCTGGAGGACAAGCACGACTTTAAAAACAGCCTGGACGAATGCCTGCAGCTGGATGTGCCTTTAAAGCATTTCGCAAAAATTATAAAGGGCGAAAACCTAAACAGCTACGAAGGCAGCAGGCTGCACCCCAACAAGCAATATGTATATAAAACCCGGGTTGAAATTAGCGCCCCTATTAATTGGTACCGCGACGATGCCGCCCCTATAGAACAAACCTGGGCACGCGAAGCAATGCTGAAAAGCATACTAACCCAATTGGTAGAAACGGAGACCAGGGGTGATGATTTTTGATTATATTATGCCAATCAGCATTTATATCATAAATACTCGTTTACTTATCAGTACTGTAAGCGGCAAGAAGCATAAGGAGCGAGGGGGTAACGATTTGCAGAAACATGAAGGCATTGGTATTTAACACCTTGTTATTGGCGCACACAACTTGGAAAATACAGCAAATTGCCGGTTACGTTAGCAAAGCATTTGCAAACAGGCACAAACCTAAAAACAGCAGGAATAGCAAGATAAATGATTTCATAAGCATGGTATAGATTGATAATACAAAGCTTGTGAAACACCTGCTGCCGGGCAACCGTGTTTTAACGGTATTTGCACAGGAAATTGACGGGGGTGGATACCCAGGAGTGCGGATGGTGTAGGATTTATACTTTTATCATACCGCTGCTTACCTGCGTTGTTTTTAGTCGGTGTGTTTCTCTTTTTTTGCAGGCAAGGCCATGGGTGCAACCTCAACCAGCTCTTCGGTTTCGGCGACAGCCTCGGCAGGGCTGGTGTTATAATTTAGCTTACGGAAACGCCATGTGGCGAAGGCGGGTTCCTGGAAACGGTTTATCAGTTTAAAAAACTTTGGGAAGTTGTGCACCTCATCCAGCAAAAGGCCGGGCACAATACCGTTGTTATCCAGTATCTCGCGGATGGTGTACTCTTTATCTTTGGTTATCCAAATTTCAAAGTCGCGCCGTATCTCCGCGTTTTTGTGGGGATCTATCTTATCATCAATGCAAATTACCTTATCGCCCGGTTTCATATCAGGCAAATTTATGAATTATTTTGATTGCACCGATTATTGGGAGATTACACCGATGAACACGGATTTCATGTCGCAACTGCAACTGCAAACTGCAAACCGCCCACTGCAAACTTAATTCCCCGCCGGCATCGATACGAAAAACGCAGTACCCTCGCTCGGCTTACTTTCCAACCAAATGCGCCCGCCCTGCATTTCGGTAAATTCCTTGCAAAGCAAAAGCCCCAGCCCTACTCCTTTTTCGTTATTGGTACCAAAGGTTGCCCCGGCACGCAGCGAAAACAACTCGCCTTGCTTTTCCTCGGTTATGCCGATGCCATTATCGCGCACAATGAGCCAGCATTCGTTGCCACTCAGCTTTGCTGTAAAGCTAATTTCGCCCCCTGTATTGGTAAATTTAATAGCGTTATTAATAAGGTTACGTATTACCAACTGAAGCATATCATTGTCGGCAACAATTTTTATATCCCAGTCCGGCTCGGCAGTAAGGGTTATACCCTTTTTAAGCGCAATAGAGCGCTCCAGTTCCAGTGTATTAAACAGAGCGCCACGTAGCGTTACGTAGCCAAGCTTTACATTTACGCCGTCCATTTGGCCCTTGCTCCAAATAAGCAGCGTACTCAGCATATCAATAGTGCGGCGCGTAACTTTCAGCAGGTCGTTCTCCACCATGCGGCGTTCTTCGGTGTCCAGTTCATACTCGGTAACCAGCTCCAGGTAATTTTGAATATTGCTTAAAGGCGAGCGAAGGTCGTGCGCTATTATCGACATCAGTTTATTACGCTCCTCGTTAATGCGTTCTAAATCGTGGTTCTGTTGTGTTATCTGCTGGTTTTTTCGCTCAATAGCGTTTGTTTTTTCGGAGGCTGAGCGTTTTTCATGGTCGTAATTGCGGCGCAGGTAGGTGATAGTATAATATACCACAATAACAATAACGGCGTAGCCAGACGTAATGTCGAGAAACCTGCTGCGGCGGCTGTCGTAAGTATTAGGGATCCATTCGGGGTGGTAGTATTCTATTGCATGCAACACCAGCATAATACCCGCATTTATTGCAACCCAAAGCTTGTGTTGCTGCTTGGGTACAATGCATAACAACAGTAAGAGGCATAGGCCCATAAAAAGGTCGCTCGGCCCCTGGGTACCCGAGTTATACCAGAAATTAACTGCAAACAAAATATTGCTGGTAATGGCAAAAACAACGATAGCTTGCTTTGTTTGCGCCTTATAGCGCGAGAGGTAATACAGGTATGCGCATATTAGTAAGGTGCCAAGGCTAATTATCGCAATTTCCGGCAGCCCTATAAGAAAATTAAATGGTACGTTATAACCAAGCGATACGATGCTTAATATACAAACAGAGTGAAATATCCTTGCTTCCAGCGGAAATTCTGCGGTTGACCCGGTAACCCTGATCCACAGCTTGTTTATATTTCCAAAGAGGCTCAATTTTATTAACGTTTAGGTAACGCAAGGTTACTGATTAAAATCAAATTAAAAGAAGCAAACACGTCTAATACGCCAGCACGTAAATATAAACTAAGCGACCAACACTTACACTATTTATAAAACAGGTGTTTTTGCTTTTAATTGAGGTTGTTTACGCATTTGCCCTATTCTAAGTTACGCAATGAATTCCGGTTGTGGTACACAACCGGCTCAGTAAAGCTGGCCGCCCGTACGCTCTGATAATACCTCTGCTATACACTGCCCTATCCTCCATTGCCGCATCAACGAGTGTATCAATTCGATGTATAAGCGCGCTATTGTTTTATGAGCCGAATAGCCCGATTAATCGGCTCATTAAAACAAACTCCGCAAAAAAGCGGAGTTTAACATCGTTATTCGCCGCATAACTCCACAAAAAAAGCCGGGCAATGCCGGCTTCCGAAAGAAAAAATATTTTAGGGGTGCTTAATTACGGCTAAAACCGCCGCGGCCACCGCCACCGTTAAAACCGGGGCCTTTGTCCTCGGCTATGTTAACTGTAATGCGTTTGCCGTAATAGCTTTGCCCGTTCATGCATCTTATAGCTTCTTTAGCTTCATCTTCGTTAACCATTTCAACAAACCCAAAACCCCTGCTCTCTTTTGTTTCACGATCTTTAACTATCCTGAGGGACTTAACCGGCCCAAAATCGCCAAAAACCGCATTTAGTTCGGCCTCATTTACTTCTAATGGAAGGCCTCCAATAAATACTTTCATTAATCTCCTTTGTTTTTACAAATGTACACAAAAAAGGGCGGTTTTTAAAGCGCTGAGTGGTGATAAATAGCGGTGTAGCCTGTTTTTTACAATAAGGTGTCAATATGACGCAACGCGTACTATCCATTTGGCAAACAAAAAAAATTTGGGTTTTGCTGATTACTTCAGCTTTAAGTTAAAGCTGCCTTCAACGCGGTGAAAAGGCGATTCGGCCTTGTCGTCGTTGGCCAAAAATGTAAAGAAAGTACCTTTGGCAAGCACACTATCCTGGCGGTACCGTTGCAGGTCTATAACGCCGGCATCGCCCGGGTCGGTAAATTGGGTAAGGCTGTATTGTTTAATATGTAAAGCATCCGGGCGAAGCAATAGCTGGCTGCCCTCCACCCCTTTTGTTATTTCGGCAGCGGCGGTACCTTTGCTGCTAATGGCAAAGCTCATGGTATGGGCCTTGTTAATAGCCGTGATGCCAAAATACCTGCTTTCGCCAACACTAATATTTACAAAAGCAACCGAATCTTCGGCGGCGTTAAAAGTATAAGTAGAATCCTGCACGTCTATTGTTAATGTACCGCCTACCGCCAGGAAATTTGTAGAGGGTGTTGCGGCAAGTGCACTATCGGCAGCCGCTACGGCTTTTTTCTGGTCCACGCTTTTATCGCCCTGGTCTTTCTGGCATGCAGATGCCATCAACGCAAGGAGTAAAACGAACGAAACACACCAGTTGGTAAACCGTTTTGAGTACATAGGTAAATTGATGGCCTAAAAGTAAAAAAATATTTCTGAAAAAAGCCTCAGCGAATCGCCCGCACACAAAAAGTTTAACACTTTTTAACTATTTATGTAAACGGGTAAAGCAAACAAAAGGTTTGCTTTGGTTGTAGGTTTTTAGTGTTTTTTTTGTTGATAATCAAAATGTTGGGGCCACGCACTTCAAACCTTGAAGCGTTCATCAAACGAGAACTTTTTGATGGCGGTAATTTTGATCTTTTCAAAATCGGGGTGGGCGGGGTTAAACAGGTAGTTGTACTCCAAATCTATAATGGCAGAGGGCACTTTCAACACCGCCGTTTCCATCTTTTGCAGCCAGGCATCGCCCATCATTTGGGTAATGGGGTAATTTAATACTTTTTGCCAGTCCGGGCTTAGCCGGGTTAACTGCTCCAGGCTTATCTCCTTAATAGCTAATTTGGCCGGCACCTTAAACATCGTTACCGAAAAATCGCCGGTGTACAAGGAAGTGCCCGCAGTGTGTGCCAATTTTTCGAGGCATGATAATGCCAGCGAGCCGCCTGTATAAATTACATACCGGCCGCGCGAGTTCCAGCGACCGTCGATGCCCGAGCCTTTACGGTCGGCAGCGTATTTGGTTTGGCCTATGCGGTAGGTGTTCATTGGCGGAAGTTAAAATGGTTGGAGAGGTTAGAAATGTTGAGAGGAGTTAGAAGAGTTAGAGAAGTTAGAGAAGTTAGAATTGCAAAGCCAGTATAGTTGCCAACCTTTATATCCCCTTCCAACCTTTTTAACTTCTTTAACCCTTTTAACTTTTTTAACCTTAAGCGGTTACCCCATAATCTATACGGATTAGCTCGCTCATTACAATGCTGATGCCGGTGATGGTATCCAGCATATCAAAAGGGGTAGCATCAATACCAACGTTATAATGCCGCAGCCAGCTTTTAAATTCATCAAGCGAGCCAAAAGTATCAAGCCCCTTATCAAAAAGCTCAAGCAACTGTATAATGTGCTCGCTGAGGCCGGGGTTTAGGCCTTTGCTGCTTTGTATATGCTTGCGCAGTGTTGGCTCGGTAATATCAAGCCATTTGGCAATATCTATTTGGGTAACGCCGGTAACCTGCAACAATGTGGTTAAAGCACCGGGTTGCAGCCCCTCTTTTATAGCGCCTAACTTGGCCAGGGGAGATTTAAAGAAGGTTTCGTAAGGTACTATTAGCTCGTGCACCATAGATACCGGTGTATCAAAATTGGCGTATGGCCGCGCAGGTGCCTGGTTTTTACGCACACTGGCCTGCTTAGTTTTGTTTTCTTTATCTTCCATACACAAATGTAAATATTTTCTATTTAAAAAGAAATTATTTATATTTTTTTTATTGATGGCTTTTTTAGCAAATCAAATTTTATTTCTAAAATAATTAGCAATTGTAAAATAATTTCCCTACATTTGTATATACAATATGCCAATCGGCATTTTAATCATAACTCAATTATTACCTTCATGACTTACTTTTACACAGCCGCCGAGCTTAGCGACCGGATTGAAAGGTATTTCCTTTCTGTAAAGGGCGCGCCCGAGCCGGAAAAAAAACCTCAGCTAAAAAACAGGAAAAAAGAATCGCCAACTGTTATCCGCATTACAACAGAAGATAGCACCAGTCCGCCGCTACTTACCGGGTTGGCGCTCTTCCTTGGTTTCCCAAGCCTGGATGAGTTTGAGGCATACGAACAAAAAGGCGTTTATAAAAAAATATTGCAGGAAGCGCGCCTGCGTATTGCCTGCGAGTACGAAAAAAAATTGCATAACGCTTCGCCCGCGGGCGCCATTTTTGCACTTAAGTGCATGGGTTGGAGCGATAAGCCTAACGCACGATCTAAAAAAACAACCTCGGGTAAATTCCTGATCAAGGTAATTAACAGCGGGCCTAAACTTGCCGAAGCAGAAAAAGACGTGGCAATATAATTGCCCTACGCCCTGTTAACACTACCACCATTTTATCTTCTCCGCCTCCCCTGCTGTTCGGCCGGCCGGCATTATATTCATTATTCATCCCAGTGTTTTAAAACGATGGAAACTTCTACATTATTCAGCAGAAACTTTACCGCAAGCGCCGGCGTAGTGATAAACCAGGGTGGCACAAGCTCGGGCAAAACGTATGCTATTGAACAGGCCTTATTTTGTTTTGCCTGTTATGCACCAAACCAGGTTATTACCGTAGTTGGGCAGGATATCCCCAACCTAAAGGCCGGTGCCCTGCGCGATGCGCAAGCCATATACGATGCATCGGATACGTTGCAGCAATTGGTAAAAAATTATAACAAAACCGACCGGGTGTTCGAGTTCAATAACGGTAGCGTTATTGAGTTTAAAAGCTACAGCGATGCACAGGACGCCAAATCGGGCAAGAGGGATTACCTGTTTTTGAACGAGGCCGACGGCATTAAATGGGACGTTTATACCGAGTTGGCCCTGCGCACCCGCAAACGCATCTATATAGATTATAACCCCAACAGCGAATTTTGGGTACACGAAAACCTGATAGGCACCCCCGGTGTGCAACTCATCATTTCCGACCACCGGCACAACCCTTTTGCAGAAGAGAGCATCCGCAAAAAAGTGGAAGCGCTAAAAGATATTGATATAGAACTTTGGAAAGTTTACGCCCGTGGCCTTACCGGCAAAATAACCGGCCTGGTTTTCAACAACTGGCACGTATGCGAAGCTATCCCCGATGATGCCAAACTACTGGCTGCCGGGCTCGATTTTGGCTTCACCAACGACGAAACAGGCTGCCTGCTGGTATACCGGCAAAACGGCGAGCTTTGGGTAGACGAGATGTTTTACCAAACCGGGCTCACCAACACCGATGTTGGCAAAAAACTTAAAGAAGCCGGCATCAGCAAAAATACCGAGATCATAGCCGACAGCTCCGAACCAAAATCGATAGAAGAACTACAGCGGCTGGGCTGGTATGTTACCGGTGCAAAAAAGGGCGCGGATAGCGTTATCAACTCGATAGACATCCTGAAACGCTATAAAATAAACGTAACCCGTGCCAGCGTAAATCTGCGTAAAGAGCTGGGTAAATACAAATGGAAGGTAAACAAGGCCGGCAAAACCACCAACCAGCCCATAGATGCTTGCAACCACCTGATAGACCCGCTGCGCTACGTTGCGTTACATAAGCTGAAAATAGAAGCCGTAAAAACGTTAAAAAGCAGGTTGCCAGCCCCCCAAACGCCGCCGGCAACCGGAAGCATCTTCGAAGAACTCATCGGCATGGTATAACCTTTCGGTGTAATCCCAAAAACAAAATCGGTGAAACGGCGAAGCCATCTTGAGCTCCATAATAAAAACAACAACACGCGAGAAATCGATCCGTGCCATCGGTGTAATCAAAAAAACATATCGGTGTAATCCAAAACAATAATATGATAGAAAAAAACCTAAAAACAACCCAGGGCAAGCTACGCGTAAGCATGCCCACGCAGCTAAGCGAAGTAACGCTGGGGCAAATGATGCAATTGCAGGAAGCGCCCGACCTGAAAGACCTGGATGCCATTAGCATCCTCTCCGGCGTACCCGGCTCCGAGCTTCAAAACGTAAGCAATACCGATGATTTTATGGGTTTTGCCGATGCCGTGCTAAGCCTATCGCACCAAATAAAACACCTGTACAACAGCGATGCCGTACCCAAAACCATTACGTTGGAAGTCGGCGAAAAACAAGTGACGCTTGCTGTGCTAAAAAACCTCTCGGTAGAGCCGGCAGGAGCCTTTATGGCCGCACGGGATGTGATAGCCGATGAAATAGCAAGCCATATTAAAATTTATGGCGAAGAAAACTGGCAGGATTACTTTAATCCCTCGCTTACAGCATGCTGCAAAGTACTCGCCTATTATTTTTATTGCCGGGCAACGGGTAATAGTTATGACGAATACGCTGCCGCCAATTTTACCGATGTAATCAAAAAACTATGGGTAACGGAGGCACTGCCCATCGCCAAACATTTTTTTATGAGTTATCCCAACTTATCGAAACCGAAAACCGGCTTTTGGCATCAGCTGCTACGGCTCTTGAAAAAAGGGCTGGCATACACGCTTTCGAAAAGTTTAGGTATATCAACACCGTAAACGCCCTGGCCGGCGGCGATATCACCAAATGGAGCTATATACTGGCCATGCCCTACGAACGCATCCTCACCAAACTCCTCCTCAACAAAACCGAAGCAGAGTACCAGAGGAAGTATGCAGAATTGCAGAACAGTTAGCGGTGGGCAGTTGGCAGTTGGCAGTCGGCAGTCGGCAGTCGGCACATCAAT
>NZ_CAMLOV010000182.1 GCF_946481715.1 uncultured Mucilaginibacter sp.
ATGATGCCGTTGTAGCGGCCTGGTAAAGTAAGCGTGGTTTTACCCTGCTCGACCAATTTATAATTAGAGAGTGAGTAAGCCACGCCGCCCACTTGCGCATCAAACAATACATTGAGGTGGAACTGCCTGTACTTAAAATCGTGCCCCATGCTGGCTTTATACTTTGGCATGGTGTTGCCCAGGTACACCAGGTTGTCTGACAGCTTTGCGAAACCGGTAGCCGCGTCGTAAACGATCTGCCCATCTGGCGAGCGCAGGTAGCCGCGACCGTACATATCGCCCATGCTGCCGCCAACGCGTGCCACAATTTGCCCGCCGCCTGTTGGGCCTGTGCGCAACACAATGGCGCTATCGGCCAGTTGCTTAATGGTGTTTTTGTTAGAGGTGAAGGTGGTGTTGATAGTCCATTCGAATCCGCCGCGATGGCGTACCGGTGTTCCGTATAACGATAGCTCCACGCCCCGGTTACTTACCTTACCTACGTTGATAACCGCCTGCGAAAAGCCGGATGATTGGTCTACCGTGCGGTTAAGTATTTGGTTTTTGGTATTGCCGGTGTACAGCGCCAGGTCGAACCCTAAGCGGTTGCCGAAGAAACGCATCTCGGTACCAACTTCAAACGTGGTAGTACGTAATGGTTTCAGATCGGGGTTGGCCAGGGTACGCGGGTTTTGCAAGCCGCCGTTGTAGGTGCTGCCCGCTGTGGTATAGTTAAAAGTGGTTTGGTATGGTGTTGTAGTACCACTACCCACCCCCGCAAGCGATGCACGGAATTTCATATAATCTATCCCCCGGGGCATTTTAAACGCCTCCGATGCCAGGAAGCTTAAGCTTGCCGATGGATAGAAGAAACCTACCTGGTCGGTACGGTTGGCGGTGGCCAGCATGCTCACCCAGTCCTGGCGGGCAGTCATATCTAGGTATAAATAATCTTTAAAGCTGGTTGATATTAGGCCGTAAAAACTGTTAATGGCATAGGTGGAACGGAACGGCGATGTAACCAGCGGACCAGCATTGTTGGCCAGCGAATACACGCCCGGGTACACCAACGAATCGGCACGTACCTCGTCGCGGTTGTAGGTGTTGCGCAGCATGCTGCCGCCGGCAGTAGCAGTAACGTTAAAATCTTTGTTTACCTTTTTGTTGTATTTCAGCAGGAAATCGCCGCCGGCCTCCTGCGAGTAAATATTTTGCGTGCGATAACTTCCTTTGGGGAACTTACTACCGGCATCGTATGGGCGCTGCTGCGAGCGTTGCTCGTAACCCATATCCATTGTGGCACGCAGTTGCAGGCTAAGTGCCTTGGTGATGCTGTAAGCCGCTTGCACATTACCTGTTACCGAATTGCGGCTCGATTTGTTGATGAACTCGTAAGATACCGCGTAAGGGTTCTCGGGGAAGGAACTGAAGGGGTAGAAGATTTGCTTATCGGCTTGCCCAATTCGCCAGTAATTCTTCAGTGCATTTAGATCGGCATTGGGTTGCCAAAAAATAAACCAATACATCAGCGACTGGTTACCATAGCCTGCGCCGGGCAGGTTATCGCTATGCTTATTGTTGTAATTTACATTAGAGCTGATCGTAAGCTTATCATTAATTTTTGAATTGACCGATAACGACAAGCTATTGCGCCCGTAACCCGTGTTCGGGGTGATCCATTTATTGCTAACGTTCGTTGCAGAAAAGCGTGCGGAAGTTTTATCGGTACCGCCATCTATACTTACGGAATTAGTTTTGGTTACTCCCGTTTGAAAAAACTCGCGGATCTGGTTTTTATAGGGTACCCATGGCGTGCGAGTTTTACCTTGTGCCTGTGTCGTGGGGTCAAGTTGGTAAAAATTCTGCCCGTCAAACTTTGGGCCATATGCCGAGCTGGTTGCGCTGGTGCTTGCACCATCGGGCCCTGCACCAAACGAATAGTAGTTGCTGCCTGCGGTACCCTGCCCGTATTCATATTGCAGATCGGGCCAGCGGTTAACTTCCTCCATAGAGGTATTGGAGTTAAAAGTGATACCCAAGCCGCTATGCTTTGCACCTGATTTGGTGGTGATGATGATAGCACCGTTTGCCCCTCGCTGCCCATAAAGTGCAGCAGCGCCCGGGCCTTTCAGTACAGTTACGTTCTCAATATCGTTGGGGTTCAGGTCGTTTAGGTTACTGCCGTAATCCGCGGGCATAATATCGCTGCTTACGCCGTAGGCGGTTTCGCCTGCATTGGCGGTACGCCTGCCGCTACCCTGGTTTATTACCACACCATCCACCACGATCAGGGCTTCGTTATCGCCGGTGAGGTTGTTCTCGCCACGTAAGATGATCTTGTTTGAACCTGCCGGGCCGCTGTTAGAGCGGATGAGGTTTAAACCCGCCACCTTGCCAGATAGTGCGTCTGTCCAGTTGCCTGCTATGGCGTTGGTGAGCTGCTCGCCTTTTACGGAGGTGGTTGCATAACCCAGTGCCTTTTCTTCGCGTTTTATACCCAGCGCCGTCACCAGAACTTCGGTAAGCGCGGCAGATGATGGCTTAAGCGCGATGTTTAACGTAACCCGCCCGTTTGCAGGCACAGTGATGTTTTGTTTCACTTCCTTTTTGAACGACACGAAGGTTACGTCCACGTTATAAGTGCCCGCATCTATACTCAGCGAAAAACTACCATCTGCGAGTGCCACCGCAGATATACCTGCTGCCGGCACCTGTATGGACGCACCCGGCAAAGGCTCGCCTTTTTCGTCTACTACCTTACCTTCTATCCTGCCTTTGCCCTGGCTGCGGGCAATAATTAAAATGCCGTTATCGCCCGATTGGCGGAAAGTGAAATTGGTGCCCCTTAAAAGCAGCTCTAAGGTTTCCTGTACGGTACGCTCGGCTTTTACAAACCTTATGGTACGTTTATCATTTAATGTGCTGTTACTGTAACTGATAGAAAGCCCGCTCAATTTCTCAAGCTGCTGAAAGGCATCTTTAAGCGCAATGCCATCGGCACCAAAAATTACTTTTTTGCTTATTGCCGTTTGTGCCCTGGCCGTTGTTGTACCAAAAAAAGGCATCAGCAATAGCGCCAGTATGGTTATTAGCCATAACTTTTTCATATATTTACTTAATTTATACTTGTTAATCGTGAGTTTAAATTCATAACAGTGGCCCGGGTTGTGTCCAGCAATTCGGGCTTGTTTTTCATCATCGGAGTAAGTTTATTTCATTATCCTTCCTCCCTTTTCGTTGGTGTTTGATATAAATAGATGTTTTCCGTTTTGCGTATAAGCCAGTCCCGATAAGGCTGTAAGATTATCCATCGCCTGCTCCAGCGGCAGGTTCATTAGCTTGGTGGTAAGGCGTACGCTGCTTAGTTCCGGTTCTGTGAAGTCAATCTTCACCCCGTACTGGCGTTCCATCGCTGAAGCAATATCCTTTAAGGAAGTGTTATAAAAAATAAGGTTGTTGCTGATCCAGGCGCTTATATCAGCCGCATTTGTTTGGTTGAAAGCAAACAGGCCCGTTTGAGTGTTGATATTGATTTGCTCATCGGGTGTTAAATATTTAACTAACTGGCTTTTGCCATTTACATTAGCCATCACCCCTACCTTGCCGGTATTTACCGTTATAATGACCCTGTCGTCGGCAGCATAGGCCTTTACGTTAAAGGATGTGCCCAGCACAACCGTGCTGATCTCCCCGCTTTTTACTACGAAGGGTTTATCTGACTTGTGCACCACATCAAAAAACGCCTCGCCATCCACGCTTAGCTCACGTTTATCCCCGCCAAAGTTTTTTGCATATTTAAGTGTGCTGCCACCGGCTAAGTATGCAATTGAACCGTCGGGCAAAGTAATTTTGCTGCGTTTACCGTTAGGGTTGCTCACTACAGCAAAGGCATCGGCGGTAGTTTTATAAAAAATACTTTTGTAACCAAACCACCCCGCCGCACATGCCACTAAAATGCTGGCAGCATAAGCCAGCCACTTTCTTTTTATCGGGCGAGCTACCGCGGGTGTTTGCGATTGCGTGATATGCGTATTTATTTTAGCCCAGGTTTGCCCTGCGTTACCGGGCCGTTTAAGGCTCGCCTTCGTAGCCTCCAGGATCAGGATGGTATCACTAAACTGTGTAAGGTTATCGGGATGTCCTTCTATCCAATCCTGCAATGCCGTTAAGCCTTCGTCGCTGATGGCCTTCTCAAAATATTCAATAATTAACCGGTGGTAACGTTCTTCCATGATCTGCTTCTGATAACAAAGACAAATTATGGAGACCCGCTTACGTAGCAGAGTTGGTTAACATTACATTAAGAAATAGTTAAGCGCCCTTAGTAAAATTGGAAGAGCCTTTAAGCAATTCCCGAAGTTTTTTGATAGATTGATAAAGTGTGGTTTCTACCGTACGCACGGTGATGCCCAAAATGCCGGCAACTTCCTGCTTGCACATTCCGTCTACCCTGCTCATGAGCAGCACCTGGCGCTGTGCCGGTGGCAAGGTATCGATAAGGGAGAGCATTTTATTGTATGATTCGCGGGCGGAAAGGATTTTGAAAGGTGTATTGGTATCCTGCAGCAATTGCTGTTGAACTGGTGTATCCTCGATAGCACATATCGGCTCCTTCTTTTTTTGAATATGATTGAGCGATAAGTTTTTGGCAGCGGTAAACAAATAGTTCTTTACATTAAGCACCCGTGCTTCACCGCGGTTATCCCAAACCTTCATAAACAGGTTGGCTATGATTTCCTCGGCAATTGCGCTATCCTTAATATAGACAGCACAAAACTGGCAAAGTGATTTATAGTAGCGGTTAAAAAGAGCCTCAAGAGCCTGCGGATCGTTTTGGCGCAACAAATCCATCAGTTCTTCATCAGTAAGGGATAGATGCATACCAAATTTCGTTTCGGGCAAAACTAAGCAAGCAATATAAACGTAATGTTAAATTAATTATTGAAACAAAAACGTTGCAAAATAACCGTCATTAACAATAGTTTGCTAAAGTTTTTGATTTATAAAGTTTGATTTTCGTTCGCAAATCGATACCTTTGCGGCAACAATTGTTAGTTTGTTTATAAACTAACGTTCGCAATTAAAACAACATTTCCTGCGCCTGCAGGATTTTTTTTTATTCAATTATACGGAGAGGTGTCAGAGTGATCGAATGTGCCTGATTCGAAATCAGGTGTACTGTTACAGGTACCGGGGGTTTGAATCCCTCCCTCTCCGCCAAGTTATATATCAAACTATTCAAAAACGCCTTAAATGCATCATTTAAGGCGTTTTTTGTTTTCGGGCACCTCCAAAATATTCAATAATTCGCATTCTTCTGGTGACCTATTGGTGACCTGTCAGGCAGCAAAGGCAACAGGTCACCAGAAAGCTTATAAGTCCCTATCAGCCAACATGTTCAGCGAGTGAACATCTTGACCGATAGCTTAGGAAGTAACTAATTTTATCCACTTAAAGCGATTTGAAATGAACAAGTCTTTTTCTTTGCTCTTTTATGTAAAGAGTTCAAAAATGAGTGCCGATGGCACTGCCCCTATTTACTTACGCGTTACCATTGATGGGCAACGCATCGAAATCTCCTCTAAACGGCAGGCCAATCCGTCTAAATGGAACACATCTGCACAAAAACTAAATGGCACAGGTGAATATGTCCGCTCAGTGAACGAATACCTCAAAACCTTGGAGCACCAGGTGTATGAAGTGCACCGACAAATGATTGAAAAGAAACTGCCTTTGACGGCAGCAAACCTCAAAAACATGCTTCTTGGTAAAGAGGGAACCTCTCCCGGTAAAATGCTCATACCCATATTTGAGCAACATAACAGGGAAGTAAAAGCACTTATCGGCAAAGAATTCGCCAAAGGCACTTTTGACCGATATGAAACAAGCCTGAAGCACACTAAGGATTTCTTGGTTTGGAAATACAAAGTAGCTGATATAGGAATTGGAGGGGTTGACCATGAATTCATCATGTCCTATGACTTTTACCTGCGTACTGAAAGGAATTGCAACAATAACTCCACCGTTAAGTACCTAAAAAATTTCAAAAAAATCATCCTGATCTGTATCGCTAACGGATGGCTGGATAAGGACCCTTTTGTTAAATACAAGCCAAAAGTAAAGCAAGTAAAACGCGACTACTTGAATACGGATGAATTGAGCGCCCTGGCAACTAAAAAGATGGCAAGCACCCGAACAGGGCAGGTAAGGGATATCTTCTTGTTTTGCTGCTATACAGGGTTGGCCTATGCGGATGTCAAGAAACTGAAGCGCGCAGAAATCGTAGTAGGTGTTGATGGAGGTAAATGGATCGCGACCAGCCGTAAAAAAACTGATACAGCATCTAATATACCTTTACTGCCACAAGCCATTGAGCTGATGAATAGCTACAAAGAGCATCCCCAATGCGCCGATGATGGCTTGCTATTACCCGTTCTGAGCAACCAAAAGATGAATAGCTATCTTAAAGAGATCGCCGATGCCTGCGGCATAACCAAAGAACTTACCTTCCATATTGCCCGACATACTTTTGCTACTACTGTCACGCTTGCGAACGGCGTCTCCATTGAAAGCGTTTCTAAAATGCTTGGGCATACCAATATTAAAACAACACAGCATTACGCCAAAATACTCGACCTGAAAGTGAGCGAGGATATGGGTGCGTTGAAGGCAAAATTCAGTACCATTTAATAAACCTCAGTATGAATAACGAAACAGGAATTATCTCCGATGAAACCATCGCGGATAAAATTTACCACATCAGGAATAAAAAGGTGATGCTGGATAAAGACCTTGCGGCCTTATACGATGTGCCGACCGGGCAATTGAACCGTGCGGTAAGCAGGAATCTTAGCCGTTTCCCCCCGGATTTTATGTTTCAATTAACAAGGGAAGAGCTCAACAACTTGATGTACCAAAATGGCACATCAAGTTGGGGCGGCACCCGTAAGCTTCCCAATGTTTTCACGGAACAAGGCGTTGCCATGCTCTCCGGAGTGTTGACGAGTGAACGGGCAGTGAGTGTTAATATCCAGATCATGCGGATATTTACTAGGGTGCGCGAAATCGTAGTGGATAATACTGAATTGCGGTTAGAAATAGAAAAAATAAAAGCAAGGCTGAATACACAAGACAAAAACATTGACCTGGTGTTCCAATACCTAGACGAATTTGTTGTTTCTAAAGCAACCAGTCAACCAAGAAAGCGCATTGGTTACAAATCAGATGAACTTTAATTCTTGAAGTCACAGGTTGTGATTCCAAGAATTGAACAAGCGTTAAGAAAGGAATTTTAATTGTATTGGTAGGATTTCCCGATTAAATTACTAAGATTTATAGAGGAAACCTGCCCTATACAATTATGATCAATAATACACCTGTGTTACCAAATTTTATCTCTAATACATCTGATGGGGAAGATCTTTTTGAAGCCAAAGCTCAAAAACGAATTGCTTCCAGCATTTCCTCACTAATCAATAAAAGTACGTCTGGGTTTCGCATTTTAGGATTAGAAGGACCTTGGGGAGCTGGCAAATCCAATGTTATTAATATTATTGGTAAAGAATTGAAAGATTCTGTCAACTTGTTTGTATATGACGCATGGGGCCATCAGGAGGATCTTCAAAGAAGAACATTTCTAGAAGAGTTAACGGAATTTCTCTGTGCCAATCACCTTGTTGATAAAAAAGTATGGAGTAAAAAATTAAAAGAGCTCTTAGCCAAAAAACAGGAATCCGTGACTAAAACGGTCCCTAAATTAAGCTCTGGTATAATAGTAGCGTTAATCATTACTTTTCTTTCACCGTTCGTTAAATCGCTTACGGATATTGTTGAAAATAATAACCTGAAAATCGCCTTGGGATTTACCCCGATTTTAATTGCTATCGTATTCTTACTTTTAAAATACATTCTGTCAAGCCAGAAATTCACTTTAGCTGATGTATTTTACATATACAAAGAAAGAGAACTGGAAAATATATCCGAAGTAATCACATCTACCCGTGAACCATCAGTAAGGGAATTCAAAAAATGGATGCTAGAACTATCGGAAAGCCTTGAGAAAAAACTAATCGTTGTTTTTGACAATATGGACCGATTACCGGCTGCAAAAGTCCAAACCCTTTGGTCTTCAATTAACACTTTCTTTTCAGATAACAACTATGATAATATTTGGGTAATTATACCATTTGACCGCGATCATATAGGCGAAACATTTTCAAATAAACCGCAGGATATCGATCAGTTTATAGATAAAACATTCCCAGTGGTTTATCGAGTTGCACAACCTGTGTTTACTGACTGGCAACATTTCTTTAATATAAAGTATAAAGAGGCTTTCGGAATTTCTGAAGCAGATCAATATATGATCGTTAAGAATTGCTATGATCTCATGAAACCGTCCATTACTCCAAGAGATATTATATCTTTTTTAAATGAACTTGTAGCCTCGAAACATATTTATGGCGCTGAAATTCAGCTCAGTCACATGGCAATTTTTGCACTTTCAAAACGAGATATCCTTAAAAATCCGGTAGATCAAATACTCGGGCTGGAATTTTTGGGAGCATCCGCCTCAATTTTTAAAGAAACAAATTTGCTACAAAACGCGGTAGCTGCCTTAACATATAATATTAATGTTGAATCGGCCACTCAGGTTATTTTTCAACGCGAAATCAAATCTGTAATCAAAGAAAACGACCTAAGACGTTTTAGAGAGCTTTCAAAGTATCAGCACTTTTCCAAATTGCTTGAACAATTTAGCTTTTCAAATCTTGCAGGTGTTGATATAAACCTGTTTGTCAATTGTTTGAAAAATCTAAATGAAGATTGGGTAAAAGATTCTGAATATAATGAAACGAGATTATGGGATAGATTAAGTGACGTGTACACTAGTGTTGTGTTAAGTACTCAAAGCTTCAACGAAACGCAAAAAATATTTCTCACAAAATGTTCGCATGCTTGCAAGACAAAACTAGTGTCTTATTTGCTGCAAGGTTATAAAACCATTCCGGAATTTAAGGGAGGCAACTATTTTAAAGCAATTAGCGGACTAGAAAAGTTTTGTGCAGAACATTATCCGGATTTGCCGATAAAATCAACTCTTTCCGAAATTGAAATGAGTCCATTTGATTTCCTCGATTACTTAGAGGAAGTTGCAGAATGGGAAGATTCTTATCGGGTTATTTGTGATCAGAATAAATTGAATGATTATGTAATTGAGAAAATAAATGAAAATGCACCTGTCAATTCATCGCTTGGAAAAGTCAAAACAAAATTCGATCTCACACCAATCACGAAGCATCTAATAGAGCAAATCGAAAAAAATACGATAAGTGCGGACAATCTGGAAAATATCTATAATTTATATAAAGCAGTAAATAATTCAGGTTTGCTGATAAAACCAAAAGATTCCGATTTAATAACCCTTTTTAGAAACATTCCCGAAGGAAGTGACGCTTATTGTGAACTTATCGCAATGCGCGTCAGCCGAGGGCAACAGTATGTAGTAAATACTCTGGCCGCTCCTTACCTCAATTATACCATCGAAAAAAATAATGACTATATAGAAAAGATAGCGCAGAGCTTGGAATACTATCTTAATTATGGTGACCTACTTCTATATTTTGACAAATACAACAACTCCCTCGTACGGTCACTTGTTCAAAAATTAACTCACAAAGCCTACCAATTCTCGGTTCTTGATATAAAGGAGGTACTTGGCAATTATACTGCTATAACAGAGCATTTTGATATCCATGTTGAGACTTTTTTCGCAAGGTTAGAACCATGGGCATCAAAAGTTGATGAATCCATCACAGAAGATAACATTAACGATATAATCCATGACGATGTCTTTTATCGTGATGCGGTGCAATATTATAACAGCATTTCCAAAAAGTTGATTGGGATATTCATTAAATCTCTTAATTCAATAAGTATCGAAGAATGGGAAACAGCTTTTGCATCAGAATCTTACTTATCCACTAAGACGGCATTGCTTGCAAGAGAAAATTACCTAACAACCTTACCAAAGAATATGATCAGCGCTATAAAAAACACTCTAATCAATTATGCAAATAAGATAGTAGTAATAGAAGACACAAAAAGCTTTTCGCGATATTGTAGCAAAATCAATAAGTTGACACTCAAAACGACTTTCAAAAATATTCGGGACATTTTCATAAATACAACAGATATCGGTGAAGAACAAGGGCTAATATTATTCGGTTCCTTAATTGAATACGGCGAACTTGAGGCACGTGCTGCCGATGTCGTTCGTAGAATTTTCACACCAATGCTCAAGTATTCTTCGAATCTCACACTTTTTGGATTGTACAGCCGCGGGTCATTGTTAGTAGTGCAAAAAGCTGGTAATGAAGCTATTGATTTCAAAGCCAAACTAAAGGAAATCACAATATTCGAACATGATTTAGCGTTCAAAGCTTTTGTAAAGTTGGCACTGGGCAAACCAGTAAAAAGAAAACATCAATAATAAAATCAGTCAATTCAACTGTTGTTTGTTTAGCACACACGTGTCCATTGTAATGCTTAAACAACCAGAAGCAGCAAGCAGCAAGAATGTCAAGGCCGTGCACCGCTGAAAGCGGCGGCACGCT
>NZ_CAMLOV010000183.1 GCF_946481715.1 uncultured Mucilaginibacter sp.
AAATAAAAAATACCTAATTCTATTGTCGAATTACTAAACCCTTACAGCAATGACGTTGGGGCTAGCGCTTTCGCACTAATAATAAACTACGGCCTAACCGTCCGCAGCAAGCTATAGCCAACCAACTCTTCCCAGCGGCTGCCTGCCGGGCGGGCGTAAACAAGCAATTGGTATTCGTTTTCGGTTTCAAAATAGTTGCCTTCCAGGGCGGTATAATCGGGCTTTTTAGTGGCGTTGTTTACCCAAACATACATATAATCGTACACGCCTTGTTTAAGCAGCAGGTTGGTGTAAAAACGGCCACGGCTGTCAAACTGCATACGGCTGTTCTCGTCAATCTTAAAATCGTTAAACTGCCCGACGATGTAGGGTGTACCTTCTGCTTCGGATTTGTTCGTTCCTACGTTAAAATACATATGCGCGTAATCGGCGTTAATACGCGAATCGCGGCCATCCTGGTTTATTACGTAATATTTGCCATCGTTATCATACAGCAGGGTGTAATCGGGCAGGTCGCGGTTGGGATCGCCCAATAACATTACCGTATTGGCCGTATCGCGGTAAATCCTGGCTATACGTTCGGAATTGACTTTTAAAGACCGCGTATCAAAGTGCCTGAATTCGTTACTCCCGGGAAAATCATTGATGTTCACATCGTTATAAACCAGCTGTGTGCCGCGGATATAAGTAGGTACATTATTCATCCTTCCGGTTTCCGGGCGGGCATTTTGCATTACCAGCACACGAATGTCGCGGTTGGGGTTTTGTACATTCAGTCCGCCGTAATCTACCGTAAAATTCAGCTTTTGGTTAGTGCGCCTTGTGGTAACATTGTTAGATGGGGCAATAGTACCGCCAACACCAACGCGGCTATTCAGCACATACATACGCCGTGTGAGTATCATTTTGTTGAGGTCGCCGTCCTCGTATACCTTTAAAATATAGTTTCCGGCTATTTTTGGGGCAATGTTTTGGTTAGGCAGGGTCAGCTCGTAATGGGTGTATTTTTGAAAAGTGCCCGATGAATAGGTGTAATTAAACAGCCTGTCGTCCATAAAACTTTGCAAGTATTCGGCAGGGGAGAGGTGCGATGAGTTCCAATTGGCATCGCAATGCTCAATGGTGTAGTAAAAATTACGGCTGCCGCCGCTCAGGTCGTCAAACCCTAAAACAACTTTTTCATCGGTGTTTAAAGCGATCACCGGGAATGCCGCGGCTTGCTTATCTACCTTATAAAATTCAACGCTTTTTATTTCGTGGCGGAAAATATTGTTGCCGTAGGGGGATTGGGCGAAAGCTGCATTTTGCAGGAAAAGAGCAAGGATGAAAAGTAATGTTGTTGGTGACAACACCAACAACGGCGAAAAACCAAAAACTTTCCACGCGTCATTGCGAGGAACGAAGCAATCCCCGGCTTGCAAATCGTCTATGCAAAGTTCAGAGATTGCTTCGTGCCTCGCAATGACGTGTCTCATAAATATTCTTACGCTTCCAGTTCCATTATCTGGTCAGCAAGCGCTTCCCATTTTTGCTGTAAACCGCCAAGTTCCATTTTTTTAAGCTGATAGCTGTTGTTTAACTGCTTTAATTTTTCCGACTGGTTAAAAATGCTGCTATCGGCCAACTGGGCCTCAATCGCTTTTATTTCTTTTTCTACCAAAGAAACGTTGTCCTCCAGTTTACTTAGGTCTTGGTTAAGCTTTTTTAGCTGTTGGTGTTTGTTTTCGCCGCCGGCTTGTTGCTTTACCGGCGCTGCCTCTTTTTTCTCTTCCTTTTTTGGCTGAGGGGTAGGCATAGCCGCTTTTGGCTCCAGCACGCGTTTGGCGTTCCATACGTCGTACTCGGCGTAGGTGCCCGGGTATTGTTTTATCTTTTGGTCTTCGATGAACCAGATCTTATTGGCTACGTTATCCAGGAAATACCTGTCGTGCGATACCACAATCACGGTACCTTCGTATTGTTGCAGCGCTTGTATCAGGATGTTTACCGAAGCCATATCCAGGTGGTTGGTAGGCTCATCCAGTACCAAAAAGTTTGCATCAGCAGTTAAAGCCTTAGCTAAAGCCACGCGCGATTTCTCGCCACCCGATAGCACCTTTATTTTCTTAAATACATCATCCCCGGTAAACAGGAAAGATCCTAATATCGAACGCAGTTCTGTATCGGTATGTTTTGGGGCGAATGCTTGCAACTCTTGCAGTATCTGGTGTTCCAGGTGCAACGATTCCAGTTGGTGCTGGGCAAAAAAGGTTTGCGTTACGTTGTGGCCTGTTTGCGATGTTCCTCCAAATTCCTTATCAGCGCCTGCTACAATACGCAGCAGGGTTGATTTACCCTTACCATTGGCACCTATCAGTGCTATTTTATCGCCTTTTTCGATGATCGCCTCAGCATCATCTAAAATATCAATACCAGGGTATTTTTTGGTGATATGCTCCAAAGTAACTACGTGCCGGCCCGATTGCTTGCTGAAACGAAAGCTGAAGTTAACTTCGGGGTTATCATCGTCCACGTCATCCACACGCTCCATTTTATCCAGCATCTTTATGCGCGACTGTGCCATTTTTGCCTTAGAGGCCTTGGCACGGAAACGCTCAATTAAACGCTCTTCCTGCTTTATTTTCGATTGCTGGTTTTTAAACTCGCCGCGTTGTATCTCGGCGCGTAAAGCTTTTTCTTCGAGGTAAAAAGTATAGTTACCGGCATAAACGTTAAGCTTACCCTTGCGCGATTCAACCGTGCGGTTGATCACCTTGTCCAAAAACCACCTATCGTGCGATACGATGATGATAGCGCCATTAAAGGCTTTCAAATAATCTTCCAGCCATTGGATGGAGGGTAAGTCTAAGTGGTTGGTAGGCTCATCCAGTAACAGGATATCCGGTGCCTGTAACAATATCTTGGCGAGCATCACGCGCATGCGCCAGCCTCCCGAGAAGGTGCTTAGTTTGCGCTGGCAATCGGCCTCGCTAAAACCAAGTCCTGCTAAAATTTCGTGTGCTTTATATTCGATGTTGTAACCATCAAGCAGTTCAAATTCGTGCTGCTTATCGCTTAACTTATGTAAAAGGTCTTCGGTGTAATCTGTTTCCAGTTTTTTAAGAAGTGCCTCAATCTCATCGTGCAATTGGTTCTGGCGCTCAAAGGCTTCCATGGCAACGTGAACAATGTTCTTATCAGACGAGTAAGAAAGCAGATCCTGGTTAAGGTATCCCATGGTAAGATCTTTAGCCATGCTTATAGTACCCGAGGTAGGCTTGTAGTCGCCCACAATGATCTTCAAAAGGGTAGTTTTACCGGTGCCGTTGGCGCCGATAAGCCCAATTTTTTCTCCTGGTTTTATATGCCAGTTGGCTTCATCATACAGCGCCCGCGCACCAATCTCAAACGTAAGGTTATTTATAGCGATCATTTCCGCAAAGATACGCTTTTGAGGGGAGAGGTAAAAGGGGAAAGGTAAAAGGCCCAGGGCAAAGGGTAAAAGGCAGTTTGCCGCTTCCTAATTTCAGTGCGCATTCCGTCCCATAAATGACATGTCAACGAAAGTGCATAGGTCACCTTTCGCCTTTAACCTCAAAACTACCCTTTCATAACTTGCAACCATCCCTCGGCCATTAAACGCGAGCCGGCTACGCTTGGATGTACGCCATCAAGCGTCCAATAATTGGCAGAGCCGGTTTCGAGGGCTTTATCGAAGATCTTTTGCAGCGGTATCAGCGGGGCATCAAATTGCTCGGCCATGTCCTTCGCTGCTTTTTGGAAGAGCGGGAATGTTGGGTACCACTTATCATCAACAAATTTGGTTCCCTTTAAGGCAAATGGTTCGCCGATAATAAACTTTACACCGGGCAGGGCTTTTTGGGTGCGCTCTAATAAGGCTTTATAATCGGTAATGTAGGTATCAATGGTGCCTTTGTAGCCGCTGGTAAGGCTGTGCCAAAAATCATTTACACCGATGTGGATGCTTACCACATTTGGCTTAAGGGCCAGGCAGTCTGCCTCCCAGCGTTCGGCAAGCTGGTAAACTTTGTTGCCGCTTATGCCGCGGTTGTATATTTTAAAGTTCTTTTGCGGGTGTTTGTACAATAACTCGCCGGCAGCATAGGTGGTATAACCCGTGCCCAGCATATCGCTGGTATTGGGCTCGGTGGCTTTGTGGTTGCGGCCCCAGTCGGTAATGGAATCGCCCTGGAAAAGGATAACATCATTATCATTAAGCCCCACTTTTTTTGCGGAAGAAGTACCAACCGCGGCCGATACAATTTGCGGGATACTTAGGGTGGCAACGGTACCTATGGCGGCGCTTTTTAAAAAGCTGCGGCGCGAGTTCTGTATAAAGTTTTTCATTTTGCAGGTTCTTATCAAAATTGGACAGCAACTAAATTACAATTTTCCTGATGATGTTAAACCTTAAATATTAAAAACGGTAAATTCGCAGCATGTATCAACTGCTTAAACCCCTGCTCTTCAAGTTCGACCCGGAGAACGTGCATTATTTTGTTACGCGCAACTTAAAACGCTTTAATAAAATGCCGGGCGGTACCGCCATCAGCAAGGCGATTTGGGGCAGCGACGATAAAAGGTTGGAGCGTGAGGTTTTAGGGCTGAAGTTTAAAAACCCTGTTGGCTTAGCTGCCGGTTTTGATAAAAATGCCGAGCTGATAGCTGAAATGGGCGCTCTGGGGTTCGGCTTTGTAGAGGTTGGTACGGTTACGCCCCTGCCACAGCCTGGTAATGATAAACCACGGATGTTTCGCCTGCCGGCAGAGGAGGCGCTGATTAACCGTATGGGCTTTAATAATTTGGGAGTGGATGTAGCTGCTGAGCGCATTGCTGCTTACCGCAGAAGCCTGAAGCCCGGCGAAACTGCGCTGATCATTGGTGGTAACATCGGCAAAAATAAGGTTACGCCTAATGAAGATGCGGTAAACGATTATATCAAATGCTTCGACAGGTTGTTTGATGTGGTAGATTATTTTGTGGTGAATGTAAGCTCGCCCAACACCCCCGGCTTACGCGAATTGCAGGAGAAAGCGCCGCTGATGCATATCCTCAATACCCTACAGCAACGAAACAGCAAGAACGGCGTAAGCCGACCCATCCTCCTTAAAATAGCGCCGGATTTAACCGATTCGCAATTGGATGATATAGCCGTTATTGTAAAGCAAACCGGCATTGCGGGCATTATTGCCACCAATACCACCATCAGCCGCGAGGGGCTAACGTCTAAATTTAAGAATGAAACGGGTGGGTTGAGCGGTAGGCCGCTAACCGAGCGTTCTACCGAAGTGATCAGCTATTTACATAAAGTGTCAGGCGGTGCATTTCCCATAATTGGCGTGGGTGGTATCCATTCGGCGGAGGATGCGGTGGAGAAGATAAACGCAGGGGCGGTGTTGGTGCAATTGTACACGGGGTTTATTTATGAGGGGCCGGGGTTGATCGGTAGGATCAATAAGAAAATATTATCGTTGTAATTTCCCTATATTTATTCTACAATCCCTAAAAAACCTGATATGTTACGATTAAAATTATTACTGCCATTGCTCTTCATCGGCATGGCTTGTTTTGCCCAAAACAATAAACCGGTTTACGATGCTGCCCTTGCCAAAAAACTGGGTGCTGATGAATACGGCATGAAAAAATACGTTATGGCTTTCCTGAAGGAGGGGCCTACAAAAATAACCGATACAAAAGCCGCGCAGGACCTGCAAATGGCGCATTTGAAAAATATTATGAAATTGGCTGCCGAGGGCAAATTGGTAGTTGCCGGCCCTTTTATGGACGACCAACCCATTCGCGGCATATTCCTGTTTAATGTGGAAACTATTGAAGAAGCGCAGGCGCTCACCGCTACCGACCCGGCCATAAAAGCCGGAACTTTGGTAATGGAACTACACCCCTGGTATGGCTCTGCAGCTATTATGCAGGTGGTGCCTATTCATAATACCTTAGAGAAAAAAAGCATTGCCGACTAACGTGCAAGCCGATATTGACACGATTATAACCGCCCTTAAACAAAAGGCGGATTCGAAATACCTTGCCGGTATGGCACGCTTTGGGGTGGATAACCGGCATGCGCTCGGTGTTAAAATACCCGAGGTGCGCAAAATAGCCAAAGTATATAAAAACAACCACCAACTGGCGCAGGCGCTTTGGGATACCCGCATCCACGAAGCGCGGATAATGGCATCGATGGTGGATGACCCTAAACAAGTAACTGCCAAACAATTTGATGATTGGACAGCGGACTTTTACTCCTGGGACCTATGCGACCAGGTTTGCGGCAACCTGTTCGACCGTACGCCCTTTGCTGTTGATAAAGCTATCGAATTCAGCTCCCGGGAAGAAGAGTTTGTAAAACGTGCGGGGTTTGTGCTAATGGCAGAATACGCTGTGCATGGCAAAAAAGCAGCTGACGATGTGTTTATGCAGTTTTTCCCAATTATTGAACGCGAGGCAAATGATGACCGTAACTTTGTGAAGAAAGCCGTTAACTGGGCGTTGCGGCAAATTGGAAAGCGAAACCGCGTATTGAAAACCGAAGCCATTGCAACAGCCAACCGCATCCTGAAACAGGAAAGTAAAGCAGCTAAATGGATCGCCTCTAACGCACTGGCCGAGCTATTAAACCATAACCATTAGCTGCTGTAAACCTTTTAATAGCAGGGGTGTTGTACCCTCATCATGAAAGCCAATACGCCCGTCAATAAGTTTCAAGTTATTCCTTTTGTAATCAGCCTGGCAATTACGCTGGGTATTGGCATTGTGGCATCATTATTTACACGGCCGCAGATAAAGGGGTGGTACCTTACGCTAAATAAACCGGCCTTTACACCGCCAAACTGGCTTTTCCCGGTGGCGTGGACAACCCTCTACATCCTTATTGCTACGGCCGCCTACCTGGTTTGGAGGCGGCGCGACGGTACTTCGGTTTATAAAACCACAACTGTTATTTATTCGGTTCAGCTATTTTTAAACTTCTCCTGGTCGATAGTGTTTTTTGGGATGCACCAGATTTTTGGCGGGTTGGTAGTCATTGTTGCTTTGCTGGTTTTTATCATCCTCAACATCGCCTGGTTTGCCCGGTTTAAGAAGCTGGCCGCCTGGCTGCTGGTGCCGTATCTGTTATGGGTAAGCTATGCCACGCTGCTCAACATCAGTATTTATATCCTAAACAAGTGACAGAAAAAACGCTATTTTTATTGCAGGCTTTAACCGCTTAAAAAAACCAATGAAAAAACTACTTTTTACCTGCTGCCTGTTTTTAATTGCATCGGGCGTTGCATTTGCCGATACCGTTAGCATTAAACATTTTGTTGTAAAAGAAAACCCTTTTGCAAAGGACGAAATAGCCATTGTAGCTGTAGACACCGCTAAAAATATTCAGGAAAACGTAAACGGCACCTTTAGCTTCACTATCAATGGTTTTGTAGAAGCCTTGAAATTTGAAAAGGGCACTGCTTTTTACCGCCATAAGCTGGAAAAATCGAGCTTCATATTTGCCCGCCACCAAAACGACGAGGGTACAACCTCGATGCTTTACTACGTTTACCGGCACGATAGTAAATTAACTCCCGTAAAGATCAGTTGGATATTGCTTATTGCTATCCCTTTAGGGCTGGTTTTGTTAGGCTACCTGTTTAAGCGCTTCATCATCATCGCGCTTATCATCTTTTGTATCTTCCTTTATTTTAACTACCACAACGGATTAAGCATCCCAACGTTCTTCCAAAGCGTTATAGACGGGTTGAAAGGGATATTCTCGCATTAGAAGTGTGAATATCGAATGATGAACGCCGAACTCCGAATAATGAAGTAAAAATCCAAAACTTCGTTATTCGAAATTCAGCATTCGGTGTTCGAAATTATTCCAGCTTTAAAACGGTAGCCCTATCCCAAAGTTCAGCTGCATAAAGTTATAGGTGTCGCCAACGTAATTGCCGTTTTTATCTGTCCCGGTGCTGTTGGCTTTGAGGTATGCCTTTTTAAAATCTCCGGATTTAAACAATTCGTTGGCATGGCGAAAGAGTACCCATTGGTCGGCACCGTTAAACTGCGGGTCCTTAAATTTAAAGGCGGCATCCAACCTAAAGATAAAAAAGCTAAGGTCGAACCGTAACCCCGTACCAATGCCAATAGCCGTAGACTGGAATAAGTTATTTAGCCTGAACTCTCCGTTAGGGTTGTCTGCAGTTTTATGCAGGCGCCAAACGTTGCCCATATCCATAAACAAAGCGCCCTTTAGTTTCGATCCAAAAAAGTTATCGACCAGTTTGTAGCGGTACTCCAGGTTGGCCACCATTTTTACCTCGCCAAACTGGTCGAGGTATTTTAAACGTGCGCGTGTTGTGGTATCGTTTACCCCGTAGCTGGCGCGGTTAAACTGGCCGGGGCCAAGTGTGCGTGGCAGCCAGGCGCGGATATCATTGGCGCCGCCCGTATAAAAGTTCTTCTCAAATATCAACTGGCTGCTGTTGCCATAGGGGATGCCGATACCCGGGCTAAAGCGGAAAACAAATTGCCGCTCTCCGCCAAAGCTTTTGTATAAGCGATAATCGGTTTCAACTTTTACATATTGCGAAAAAGCATTGCCAAAAAAGGTACGCTGGCCAAGTGTATCTCGTGGCGTATTAAAAGCCCTGCTTAGTAAATTAAGTGTTCCGCCGCCCAAATCCAAGCTACCGCGGAAATAATAGAAATTTTCGAAAGTGTTTAACTTGATGGAATTGTACTGGAAAGTGTACTGGCTGCCCGATGTAAAGGTGGTGCGGCCAATAAGGTAAACGTAAGAAAAACGGTTTTGCCTTAGCAACTCAGCCTTGGCGATAGGGTCGATTGTGCCGCTGGAGAACTCGATATTGATAGGCGTTATAGAGTGCTGCTTGGTGCGGGTATCGAAAAAATCGTAGGTGATGGAGTTGACCCAGCTGCGGCGCTGCACCAGCCCCTTTTGGTAAAACAACGAAAAGTTGGTAGAGAATGTGGTGTGAGGTACCCCAAACTTTGCAAGGTTAGGAAAATCGAACGGCGACACAATACGCGGATAGATTAGGCTTACCCCGGCTTTAAATTCCTGGTTTTGGATGCCTTTATTATCGCCGGCGTTGCGGCCACCATCAAACAAAATACTCCAGTTTAATTTTATCTGCAAGGCAGCGGCCTGCTTAAATATGTTACGGTTTGTAAAGGTGTTGCCCAGGTTATACCCATAACGCCCGCCATTGAACAGGAACTCGGCCTCCACCCGGTCGCTCATGCGTTTAAGCGGCACAATGTCGATTTTTGTATTCAGCCGGTTGGTACTGTCAGGCAGTTTCTCGTAAACAGGGCTCGGCACATTCCTAAAAACGTTTAGCTCCGATAGCCGGGTGGTGGTAAGGGTTTGCATGTCGATATCGAACAAGCGCCCTTTTTTCTGAAAAATATAATCGGTTACAGTTTTTGGCTTAAACCTGCCCGAGTAATCTACATAACGGAACTGCGAATCTACCTGTATGGTATCGGGGTTGCCCGGTTTGCGGCCGTTGCTTTGCGCTATGGTGATCAGCGTATTGTTGATGGTGTAGGTGGGGTGGCCCGGTTTATCAGTAGGGTTATCAATGGTCATCACCAAATCTACAATGCTTTGGTTGTAGCTGCTATCGGGCGAAAAATTGATGTACTGGCGGTAAAAGTCAAAATAGCCGTTCCGTTTCATCACCTGGAAAAACTGGTCGCGGTCGTAAGCCAGGCTATCGGTATCAAAACGGCTGCCGGGGTTTACATGCGAGTATTGAGCCTTTGTGCGGCGGTAAAGCGCTTTTACGTTAGGGTCGGCAATGCTATCCGTATAATTGCGTATGTGGAACATCGGGCCTTCGGCAGCAGTAAATATCAGCTCGGCCTTTTGTTTTTTTATAACGATAGAATCGGTCACTTTTGCTTTTAAGTAGCCTTTGTTTTGCAGGTATTTTTGCAATTGCAGACGCGAAAATTCCACCAAACTGCTATCCAGTATGGCCGGTGCCTCGCCAATATTGCGCTTGCCCTTTTTACTGAAGGCGTAGTAAAATTGCAGGTTTAACCAGTTATTGGGTTGTTGTTCTTTATCAACATAATTTAAGGCCGCTTCAGAAAACTCCTTATCAAAATTCTTTAAGGTAACCTTGCGCACAATGGCCTGGTTAGGCTTTATTCCGCGCGTAACACTGCAGCTGGAGATAATAACCACCAAAATACTTAATATTGCAATACGGTAATGGCCGGGTGTTAAATATGCTTTCAAAATCTCAGATCAGTTTACTAACGTCTTTACAACATAAAAAGTTTCGCCTGCAGAACGGTTTGTTTTTGGTTGAAGGCTATAAATCCATTATCGAATTTGCCAACTCCCCTTACAGCATCCAAACCGTTTACCATACACCTGGTATTGCGCCAAAATTGCTCAATTTATCCCGAAAAATAAACTTTCAGGAGATTTCCTTGGCCGAACTGCAAAAAATTAGCGCTTTAAAAACCCCGGCAGATGCAATTGCTGCCGTTAATATACCGCAATGGG
>NZ_CAMLOV010000184.1 GCF_946481715.1 uncultured Mucilaginibacter sp.
TACCGTTATTAATAACGCGATCATTATAACCGGCGCGGGTACAGCCATCAATAGGGTAAGCAAGCTTGTTAAACTTACCTCGTTAAATAATTATACCGGCAAAGATGTAAGCGCCTGCAAATTTGTGGATTACAGCGCCGGCGATTATCACCTGCAATCTACATCGCCACTGATAAATGCAGGGACAAACGTGTTGTTGTATGGTATAAGTGTCGATTTTTTTGGCAATACGCGGCTCTTTGCCAATGCTGTTGATATTGGCGCAACTGAGTATCAATAAAAAGATTTTTACTGCCCCGTAGTTACCGCAGGCCTGACAACTTCTGAGCCTGTTATGGAATCCCTGCTGCATTTCCAAAAGCCGGATAGCTTTTGAATCTGCTTATCCCTTTTTGGTGCAAATTCAACCTTAACTAAAATTTATTTTTTTCTGGCATAGCAACCGGCGCGTTTTTTTAACACGCACGAAAAAAGAGCAAACCATTTTGCAAATGCTGCCGTATAAAACGGTGTTAGAGCTATTGGTTGTAATAGCTGTTCAATTTTTTTTACCTCTACTTAATACTGCAAATGAAGATTAAACACTGCATTGTGCGCCTGATGGTGGCCGCATTGGCCGTACCATTTTTTACCATGTGTACAAAAAAGGCCAACCTCATTGAAAAACCCAGTGCTCCCAAAGCAAGAAATTTAACGGCTGTTGTGCAGCAGGGTATGGTTATTAATGGTACTTACACGGTGCAACCCAACGAATGGTTTGTAGACGGTGCCAACATTCCTCCCGGCACTATAATCAATATCCCTGCCGGAACCCGAGGCGCCCTGCTACTCAAAAATTTAACCGGAACTATAACCAGCCCAATTATAATTGTAAATGAAGGGGGGCGAGTAACGTTTTCTACCAGCATAACTGCTTCTTACGGTTTTAAAACACAAAATTGCCGCTATTTTAAGGTGCTTGGCAATGGCGACCCTAACGTTAAATATGGCTTTGATGTAAACGGCGGTAATATTGGCATGACGATGGACAATCTGACCTCGGACTTTGAGATTGCCAACGTTGAGGTACGAAACAGTGGCTTTGCCGGTATTATGGCTAAAACCGACCCATCTTGCGATGAGGCTACCTGGCGCGGGCATTTTACAATGGACAATGTGTCAATTCATGATAATTACGTGCATAAAACAGGTGGAGAAGGTTTATACATTGGCAATTCTTTTTACGCCCAAGGGAGGCAGCTTGCCTGCGGTACGGTTATGCCGCATGATGTGCTGAACCTGAAGGTATTTAATAATCTTACAGATTCTACCGGTTGCGAAGGCATACAGGTTGGCAGCGCCACCTTAAACTGCGAGGTCTATCAGAATACGGTAACATCACCCGGGTTGTCGCCATTTGCCAGCGGGCAAAACAACGGCATACAAATAGGAGAAGGTACCGGCGGTACATGCTACCGCAACCTTGTTAAAAACGCGCCCGGAAATGGTATTATCGTTTTGGGGCTTGGCGATAATGTAGTTTATGATAATATTATTATTAATACCGGTGCCCATGGCATATTTGCAGATTCGCGATACACCCCCGGGCCGCATTTTGAATTCATCAGCAATACTATCATTAACCCGGGATTGTATGGTATCAGGCTGAACTCCGAAAGCATCCCGATGAATACGGTTATTAATAACCTTTTTGTTTTGCCCTTAGCAGGCAACGCCATAAACCGGATGAATACTAATGTAAAACTAACTGCCTTTAACAATTATATAACAAGCAGCGTAAGCCTGGTGAAGTTTAAAAATTTTGGTGCGGATGATTTTCATTTAACTTCTAAGTCGCCGGTTATTAACAAGGGGGTGATCGTGCTGCCGTACGGTGTAAGCGTAGATTACTATGGTAAAGTACGCCCCATCATCGGTGCTGTTGATGTTGGCGCAACGGAGTATTGATGCACAAGCGTTACTTAGGCAGAAAGGGGTAGGGGTTAACAAAATCGAAACTCTCCACACCGTGTTAAAAACTTTTTACATTGTGCTTTACTGTTTTAATATTTATTACTATATTTGCACCTCTTTTATAAGAAGGAAAAGTATACAATAGCAATGAAAAAAGATCTGCATCCATCAAACTATAGGTTAGTTGTTTTCAAGGATATGTCTAACGACTATTCTTTCATAACCAAATCATGCATCGATAGCCGCGAAACCGTAAAATGGGAAGATGGCAATGAGTATCCGCTGATTAAATTAGAAATTTCACACACTTCGCACCCGTTCTATACAGGTAAAATGAAGTTGGTTGATACAGCCGGACGTATAGACAAGTTCCGTAGCCGTTACAACAAAAAATAAACGTTTTTTCAATAAAATATTTACGAGTCCCCCGTTTACCGGGGGACTTTTTTTATTTTTGGCCCATGGCAATCATTCTCTTCGACGATAACGCCCGCAATACGCTTCTGCCTTTAACGTTCACCCGCCCGGTTGCCGATTTGCGCTTAGGTATCCTTACTATTGCCGAAAAATGGGGTAAACACCTGGGGCAGGAATTTTCATTTTATACTGAAGGATACCTGCAGGCTAAATTCCCGATGGTGGCCGAAAGCGATAATTTATTCATCAACGGCTCGGTTTGCCCTGATGCAGAACTTGTTGTGATTTTAAATGAGCTTCAAACCGGCGAGGCCATTGCTTTGGATGGTGTGTTAATTGCAGTTAGGTTGAATATGGCTGAGGCTAAAAGTTTTACGCCGGATGCTTACCTTGCTAACGCACTTAAATACGACAATGCGCTATCGCGGATAGAATACCCGGAACATATTTTTAGAAAGAACGATGCCGAACTCCGCAAAGATTTTGCATTGCTTACCGCTGGCCGCACCAGTGCCGCTATTAGCAGCACCAACACTATCATCGGCGATGCTTTTTTTGCTGAGGAGGGCGCGCAAGCAGAATGCTGCACTTTCAGTACTATTAACGGGCCAATTTACCTTGCTAACAATACCGAAGTTTGGGAAGGCACCAACATACGCGGCCCATTTGCTTTAGGCGAACATTCGCAGTTGAAGATGGGCACTAAAGTGTACGGTGCTACCACTATTGGCCCTTATTGCCGTATTGGAGGCGAGGTGAATAATGCCGTTGTTTGGGGGTACTCTAACAAAGGCCATGAGGGCTATTTAGGCAACGCAGTAGTAGGCGAATGGTGTAATTTGGGGGCTGATACCAACAATTCTAACCTAAAAAACAACTATTCTAACGTGAAATTATGGGATTATGCCACGCAAAGCTACCGCGATACAGGCCTGCAATTTTGCGGGCTCATTATGGCCGATCATGCTAAAAGCGGCATCAACACCATGTTTAATACAGGTACGGTTGTAGGGGTGGGCGCTAATGTTTTTGGGGGTGGTTACCCAAGTACACATATCCCCGATTTTGCATGGGGAGGTACCGGTGGTTTCCAGGAATATGCCTACGATAAGGCGATGGAAACGACAGCACGCGTATTTGCACGCCGCGAGCACCGTAATTTTAACGATGCCGAGAAAGCTATATTAACAGAGATATTTAACTTAACAGCTTCGTACAGAGAATTTTAGTGAATGCTTGATCAGGTTTAGCTGGTGGATTTTAGCCCGCAGGATTTAATCAGCGTTATCACAATAATCATACTAAATCAACAAAAAAAAACACAATGAGAAAGAAAATTGTAGCCGGAAACTGGAAAATGAACCTTGACTATAACGAAGGTTTGGCCTTGTTTTCTGAAGTGGTAAACATGGTAAAGGATGAAGCAACCGGCAATCAGCAGGTGGTTGTTTGCAGTCCGTTTATCCATCTGCATAGCCTGTCGGCATTGGCCAAGGGCTACGGTAATGTTGCCATTGGCGCGCAAAATGCCCACCAGGCAGAATCTGGTGCTTATACCGGCGAAATATCTGCCAAACAAGTAAAATCTACCGGTGCCGAATATGTTATTTTAGGCCACTCGGAACGCCGCCAGTATTTTGGCGAAAGCAACGAGTTGCTTGCTAAAAAGACTGATACTGCCCTTAAAAATGGCTTGAAACCTATCTTCTGCATCGGCGAAACTTTACAGGAGCGCGAAGCCGAAAAACATTTCGATATTATTAAAAGCCAGTTAGTTGAGGGCGTTTTCCATTTAGATGCAGAAGCCTTTGGAACGCTTGTTTTAGCCTACGAGCCCGTTTGGGCGATAGGTACGGGCGTAACGGCTACATCTGACCAGGCGCAGGAGATACATGCCTTTATCCGCAAGGAAATTGCTGCCAAATACAGCCAGGAAGTTGCCGATGCAACCACTATTCTTTACGGTGGCAGCTGTAACCCTAAAAATGCAGCTGAGCTATTTGCTTGCGCGGATATCGATGGCGGCCTGATAGGCGGCGCATCACTAAAATCGCGCGACTTTACGGATATTGTTAAAGCGTTTAACTAAGTTTAGATAGGAGATATTAGATGTGAGATTTGAGACCGGATTTTTTGGTATTCGTCTCATATCTAACATCTTAATTGTATTATACGTACTGCGATAACATGTGTGAGCGAAGTTTTTCTCTTTCTCATATCTCAAATCTTTCCCCAATTTCACATCTCGAATCTACTTCCATGGATTATTACGAACTCCTTTTTACTACTATAACCACTGAAGATTACCAGCAGGACTTGTTAATAGCTGCTCTGGGCGAGATAGGTTTCGACACTTTTGAGGAGGTGGAGCTTGGCTTTAAAGCCTATATACCAGTAGGTGATTTTACCCAGGAAGTACTTGATAATGAGTTATCTGTTTACCAGGAGATGTTTACTTTCAGTTATGATATTACCCTTATTCCGCAGAAGAATTGGAACGAGGTATGGGAGAGTAACTTTGAACCCATAGAGGTAAGCGGGCAGGTATTTGTGCGGGCCACTTTCCATGCTCCCAAGCCCGAATTCCCCTATGAGATCGTGATAGACCCTAAGATGGCCTTCGGTACCGGGCACCATCAAACTACGGCTATGATGATGGCTTTGATGCTGGAGAATGATTTTAAAGGAAAAAAGGTGCTGGATATGGGTTGTGGTACGGGCATTTTAGCCATCCTCGGTGCTAAATTAGGCGCTGCAGAACTAACCGCTATCGACTATGATATTGTTTGTTACGACAGCACTATCGAGAACTCTGCACTTAATAATATCCACAATATCAAAGCTTTATGCGGTTCTAAAGAAGTTATCCCGAATAAGCAATATGATATCATCTTAGCCAATATTAACCGCAATATCCTGCTTGACCAGATGGAGAGCTACGCCAAAGTTTTAAAGTCCGGGGGAGAGATTTACTTCAGTGGTTTTTACGAGAGCCCCGACCTGGATATCATTACCGACGAGGCCCGGAAGCACGGCCTAAAGTACATCACCCACAAAAAAGATAAGGATTGGGTGGCCGCTAAATTTGTTTTTTAGGATTTCACAGATGTAAAGAAGTTGATTACACCGATGTTTTGTATCGGTGTAATCAACTCCAAATCGGTGAAATCAACAAGAAAAATCGGACAAAAATCGGTGGATTTCTGTGGTTTTCTTTAATAACCAAGGGTAAACCTGCGCTTCACAAATTGTTTGTTTTCCAGCTCATCAAAAATGGCTACGGCCAGGTCGGCAACGGAAATATCGTTTTTGCCATGCTCATCAAATACCGGGTTTTCGGTACCTAAACGGAAGGTGCCGGTGCGCTCGCCGGGGTGCAGGTTTATGGCCGGGCTCAGGAAGGTCCAATCCAGGTCTTCTTCTTTGCGCAGGGTGGTTAGGTAATCCCGGGCGGCAGATGCGCCGGCATAATACTCTTTCGGAAACTGTGGCGAATCTACCAGTTGGTGTTCTCCAATAAATAAGCTACCCGCACCGCCAACGGTAAGGTAACGCTTCACCCCGGCTTTTTTGGTAGCCGCTTGTATGCTATTGCAGCCTTTTATAAAATCATCGTAAAGGTTCGGATTTGTCCAGCCTGCGTTGAAGGCATTAACCACCGCATCCTGTCCCGATAGTACGGCCGCCAGGGCATCCGCATCATATACATCTACCGAAACTGCGGTTAGGCCAGCCGCCTTTGCCACTTTCGAGCTATCGCGCGCTATTGCTGTTACCTCATACCCTCGGTTTAATGCTTCCGTTACTACTGCGCTGCCTACAAAGCCTGTTGCGCCTATTATTGCTACTTTCATTGTTTGTTTTTGTTTAATTGTAATTAAATATGTTACAGTATTGTTTAAATTTTTTTAATTGAATTTACCGCAGAACTCAGCAAGGTTAGTGGCCGCCAGGTTTTTCGTCAGGGCGTCTTCTACATCGGTGTACAAATCATCCAGGTGCTGGTTTATTTGTTTGCCAACAGGGCAGGCAGGGTTGGGTTGGTTTTTTGCCTGGCCCAATACAGCACCGGTTTTTACGGTTTGGTATATCTCGGCAAGGCTTATCTGCGTGGCCGGGCGTGCCAGCGTATAGCCCCCGTTTTTACCTTCCTGGCTGCTTACCAGTTTGTTTTTAATAAGGTTGCTCAATTCCTTGCGCACCAGTACGGCGTTAATGTTCAGGCTTCCGGCAAGGTAATCTGATGGCAGCAGCTTTGCCTCGCGGCAAAGCAGTGTCATGATATGTAAAGCAATGGGGAAGCGCCCGTTCATTGTTGTATATGTAATAATTATTATTACAGTACAAATGTATAAATGTTTTTCTTTAAATCAATATCTTTATGCAACCAATTAAAAAATGAAACCGGGCCGACAATGCCTTTCCATTAAGCCGCCGGAGGAAATACCTAAATGCCATCGATATGAAAACTTACCTTGTACCTATCGACTTCTCACAGGCGGCCTTTAATGCAGCCGACTATGCCGCCCAGCTGAGCCACCAAACCGATGTGGAGCGTATTATCCTCATCAACGCCTATTACGTTTCGCCCTACGAATCGCTTTTGCCCAACCCTGATATGTTGCTGCTGCGGCAGGACGAAATTGAAGAGGAGGCCCTTGGCCGCATTGAACAATTGGGCCTGTTAAAACTTCAACTTGAAAGTAAGGTGAGAGACGGGGTAACTATCCAAACCAGGCTGCACCGCTCGCACTTGCTGCGTGCCGTTGTGGATGCTGTTGCGCAGAATAACGCCGGGCTGGTAATTTTGGGTACCATTGGCAACAGTACCGTGCGCGAAAATAATAGCGGCATCGGCAGCCATGTAATAGCCATATCAAAAACCTGCCCGGTGCCGGTAATGGTAGTGCCGCCTGCTTACCATTATAAAAATATAGATACGGCGCTGATAGCCTGCGATTTTAAAAAAGTGAAGGACAGCGTACCAGCAGTTGCTTTAAATAAGCTGCTGGATAAGCATCCGATAAAGCTGTTAGTTGTGCATGCTGTAACCGGCGGCAAGCACGAGCAGGATGCCAACAAGCTTGCGGAGCAAACGGCGCTGCACCAAATGTTAAAGGAGCTTAAGCCCGAATACCATACCATCAACGACCCGCAAATTATCAAAGGCGTGCTGGATTTTGCGGTAGAGAAAGGCGCGCAGCTGGTTATTGCCCTGCCGCATACTTATAGCTTTCTGCAGTCGTTATTGCATACCAGTATATCGCAGCAACTGGCCGCAAGTTCGCCGGTGCCGGTGTTGTTGTTGAAGTAGGAGATATCGAAGCTTGGCCTACAGAAAATAATAGATAATTTATGCCTTCAAATCTCAACCAAAACAATAACGCAACAGAAATCGCCCTACAGGCTTTATTGGCCGATGTACAAGCTAAGGTGAAGCTTTCGGCTACAGAAGCCGACATTTTTAAAGCCTGCTGGACGATAAAAAAGCTTGCCCGTAACGAGTTCTTGTTCAGGAACGGAGAAGTTTGCCGGTATGATAGCTTTGTTGCGTCCGGCTGCTTAAAAGCATTTTATATCGAACCTGAAACCGGCAAAGAAGTTATTTTATTTATTGCTATTGACCGTTGGTGGACAACCGACCTGGAAAGTTTTGACAATCAAACACCATCAATTTACAATATCCAGGCTGTTGAAGAGTCGGTGCTGCTTCAGATCCGGCATGCGGCCTTTGAAGAACTGCTGCTTAAAGTCCCCGCCCTCGAAAGGTATTTCAGGCTTATTCTCCAGCGCTATGCCGCTGCGATGCAATGGCGGATAATAACCGCTTATTCCTTACCCGCCAAAGAACGATACCTCGATTTTGTAAAGCGGTATCCATCGTTGCTGCAAAAAGCCCCGCAATACCTCATCGCATCCTACCTGGGCATGTCGGCGGAGTTTCTGAGTAAGATCCGTTCCGAAAAAAAACCCTGACCGTTCTTGAACCAGTTCAAGAAATTTGATGGTTGCTGCCCGTAGTTTGGCCTAAAATAATTAGGCATGAAAAAGATATTAGTAATAAACGCCAGTACGCGGGGCGAAAAATCGCACAGCAGGAATTTAACCAGGTTGTTTTTAGAAACGCTTCACCGGCAGCACCCCGGGCTTGAAGTAGTGCACCGGGAGGTTGGCCGTGCGGATATCCCGCACATCACAGAGCAATGGATAGAAGCGGCATTCACCAGGGTACAAAACCGGACGGCAGAAAACCAACGCACGCTTGCATTAAGCAACCAGCTTGTTCAGGAGCTTAAAGATACAGACACCTATATACTGGGCACGCCGATGTATAATTGGGGTATACCCAGCGGCCTGAAGGCTTACATAGACCAGGTGATGCGCTACAACGAAACGTGGAAGTTCCGTTCGAACCAGCCGGACGGCGACTATGTAGGCTTATTGGAAGGGAAAAAGCTGATCATACTTTCCAGCAGGGGAGATAGCGGCTACAATGAGGGTGAACCTAACGAACACATGAACTTTCAGACAACGTATTTAAAAACCATCTTTAAAATTATGGGGGTGGATGACATTAAGGTTATATCGCTGAATAACGAGGAATATGGAGGAGACCGCTTTGCAGCGTCACAACGCGTGGTTTTTGAAGAGATAGAGGAGTTTAGTAATTAGTAAGCGCGCATCGGAAAGAGGTTTTGTATCGGCTTTCGAATGATAGTTTATATATTTGATAAACAATGAACAACATTGATATGTTGAGGTGATAAGGTTGAAAACGCTATGACAAAATTAAGCCGGTACACAAATTTTGATGAACTGAAAGCGAGCAAAAACACCGACAAGCCAGTACCTGTCGGCAGGGGAATAAAACCGTCGGAATTGGAGGAGCTTTTTTTGCTTTTAAGAAACAATTTGGTGACAGAACAGCCTGGATCAATAGAAACTATTCCTCATGAAGAATAGTTTGGTAAGCAGCATTGCTGATGTATGTAAAATACTGCAAAAGCATAGCGTAAAGTATCACATTGCAGGCGGCAGCGCGACGTTTTACCACCTTCTAATAAAAAACCAAACTCTCGTCTAACGGGTTTCCTTTATCGTCTTCTATGTAAGTATACTTTCCTATCATAGAAGATTCATCCCATAACACTATACGAACTTCCCATGCGTAGATATCATCGTTGTCGCCATGAAAAACAATTTTTAAAGAAGGATATTTTAATTTCACCTGGTCAAGGGGGATCAAAATTTCGTCCTGCAAATAACCATTCCCTTCACGATTGACGCATTCATAGTAATTGTCAAACGCTTTTTTGTAATAATCACTTAACGTGCCGCTGCTTACATCTATAATCATAGTTAAATTAGTTAAAGTCCTGATAATTTCGAACATAATATAGCCATTATCCACTGTAATTCAAGCATACGTGCCATAGTCCAGGTGAGGCGGCTGTACGAGCCTGCCGATAGGCAGGTTCCCATCCCGCGCCAGATATTTATATATTTGTTTGAAAATGAAATACCTGAAAACCTTTCAAGCCATAGCTGTCGTAGCTTATTTTTTGATCATATTGAGAGGGCAAATGGTAGGTGCCCCCTTCGTGTTTTGGCTTGCCTTCACCGTTTTTTATTTTGGCACCATCGATCAATTATTTGCTATTTTGGCAGTAGCCGGACTGGTCATCATTTTTAAAAACCGGAATAAAAGCAGGACACTGAAAATCCTATTGATGGACCTGTTGTGTTTTATACTCTTAGCTGCACCTATCATCGGCCGGTTAACGGCGGTGCCTTTAGCAATGTTTAATTACAACGCTTTTATTATCCCCACAGGTATCTTTGTGCTGGGGTATTTCGTTTCGTTAGTGTTTTCCTGTAGGCAATATTTGGTTTTTAGGAGGGAACAGGGGGAGGAATTATAGCCTATATGTTATAGAGCGCAGGGCGCTTGCAACAGCAAGGGGGATAAATAGTTATTTTCCTTACAAGCATGAATAGCCCACCGCTTATTCCGGCGCGGATACTCATATCTTTGCATTATAAACAATAACAGAGCTAAAACAGTACTTACGCTG
>NZ_CAMLOV010000185.1 GCF_946481715.1 uncultured Mucilaginibacter sp.
CTCAAATATCGCCGGGAAATCGAGATTCCTCACCGCATTTAAGGTTTTGTCGTCATCCTCTTCTATCAATAGCTTAACATCAAGCAGGTGGCGCGGATAATCAAGGGCCTGCAAATTCCAGATTAACTTTTTGATTAGCTTGTCTTCTTTGTAAACCGGCAGCAAAATGGTGTAAATAGGTAGTTCGTCATCAAGCACCAGCTTTAATTCCTCCTTGGTAACCGCCTGGTGCAGCTCGAAACGCGAACCAACCAGCGCCAAAAACAACTTAAATATAATAGCTACCAGGAAAAACGAGCTAATGATAACGTTGAGGATTATGGAGGTGTTTTTAAAGCTCAATACCAGGCCAATTGCTACCAGCCCTATTAAAACAAATGTAAAAACCAGCTGTGCCGATGAAAAGGTTACCACAGCGGAACTATCGGGGTCGCGTTTTAAAAGCTCAAATACCGATGATTTAACGTATTTATCGCCAATAAGCTTATTGCTGAGCCAGGTGATATCAAGATCGGAGGCGATGATAATTTCGGGCTCCATATCATAGGTAAACCTGATAAAATCAACAAATAATTCATCATCCGGGCTGGCCATTACAGTTACCATTTTGCCATTTTCTGCACGCAAGGGCAAAGCAAGGTGGTCGTTGGCAAAGCTCAGGTCGATGTTATCCAAAACGTCCTGGTCAAACTGCATTTCCCTTATTGGCTCAAAGGTATACCCCGCCTGCAGCATCGACCGCTCGTAGTTTTTGCGGGATATATAGCCAAATGTTAAAGCTATCTTGATAAAGGATATACCCGTTTCCGTTGAATGCTTGTTAATTTTTTCACGATCGCCCGCCGTAATAAATCCATCCTTAATCAACAACTCAGGAATCGACATCGTTATGAAAAAATTAATAAGTTAGTAAACGAAGATGCACCGGGTACATTAATCATTAAATAACTCCTGTGATTTTTGAACTTTTGAACGTATGTAAAGGAATGACAGTAATATCAGCACTAATATACCAAGCAATATGTACAGGTTGTAGCTATCCCAAAACCTAGTAAGTGCGCTTTTTGTATCTATATATTCCAGGTTGTCGCTGCTTTTGTTGATATTGAAAAGGTACTTGTTGTTATTAACATCGGATATACAAACGTTGCTGCTTAGTGTTGAAAGCTGCTCGGTTATGGATTTTGATGCCGATAAAAATGCCTCGGCCAAGTGCTTACCTGTAGCGGTTAAAACCAGCGTTGCATTATTGCTTCGGCCATAAAATATCTGCGCCAAACCGTTAGATGTGGTGTCGGAGAGCTGATACACTACGGTATTGTTATCAGTATTATACAAACGGAAGTTCTTTTCAAAGTTAATAGGCGCGTCCGGGAACGATTTATTCTTAAATAATTCGTCATCCTTGCTTAGCAAGGCTATTATGTTGTTCTTTTTAAGGTCGGGAGCTGAGATCTCGTCCGAGTATACAAACTCGGGGAAGTTATTTGCGTTTATGTTGTTGTTCAACTCGTAAATAATTTCGCCCATTGCACCTGCTGCATATTTAGCGTAATTTTTGGTCACCACAATTTTGGTTACCCCGCTGTTAAACGCCTCAGGATATTGGTAAAAGCTGAGGTCGCTGGTGATAAATGGGTTTTTAGATTCGAGGTACGACTTATCAACATCAACCTCGGCAAAGAAGTTGGTGAAACTGTTTTTACAATTCCCATTATTTGGATAGAACCTAAACTCGGCCTCCAGCGTATTGTATTTATGGTGCTGATAACGGTTAATGGTTACCGTAGTGTTTAATTTGCCCGATGCATCCAGTTTCTCGCTGCTCAACAACAAACCGTTAAGGTATATGTTGAAGAAACCACGGTCGCCGGGGTTTAAGCTGCTGTAGTTGCCTACGATGCGTATCTCTACCTCTTTAGGAGTAAAGCTAAAATCGGAATTTTTAAAGTTAAAGGCACTTTTTAATGAGCCAATACCCGACAGGAAATCGCTAACACCCCCAATTTGCTTCAATGATAATTTTGAGCGGTTCTCGTCAATCGTTTTAAAGAACTGGTTTTGCGCTTTGTTTATCAATAGGAAATCGCCGAAGGTTGAATTAAGGATGTTCATGTTACCCAACGAGGTAATTGCTTTTTCGTAGCCTGCGTCATCACCTCCTGTAACAAAAAGTATCTCGATAGGCACAACTTCCTGAGCAATAGACTTTACCGCCATCAGCTGCCCCTTGTTTTCAACCATACGCGTTACAGTATCCAATACCGTACTAATTGCTTTATGCAGGTAAAACAAACCCTGATTGTTTTGCGGGGTAACTTTTACCAGTGCACGTTGGTTGGGTTTTAGAGATGACAAATTACCTACGGCGATATAGTTACGTACCGTATCGGGCAGTTTGCCTTCCTCATACACGCCTATCGTTTTTTGTTGAGTTTTCTTTAACCTCGAGTAAGCCCAGGCTACAGCTTTAAGATCGTGCAGGGTAGGATTTGCGGGGTATACGATCGCTTTTTTGCTATCAAAACAGTTGCTGATGTTGATGTTGTTGAAAAAGTTTTTGTTGCTTTTTACTAACGAAAGATATGAGTAGTTCTTTATTTTCAACCACATGGCCGGGTTATCCAGGTCGCGGCATTGGTCATCAGTAATCGTAAGCAGTGTTTTAACGGCTATTTTAAGGTAATTATCTGCAGATACATCGGCCTTTGTAAGGTTTATCGTTATCTTTTGTATAGAATCTTTTGTTAAGCGCGCGCTGTATACCGGTTTTGTGCCGATAAATAAATTTACGTACGACTTCTCCCTTATAAGGGCTTGTGACGGCTCAAAATATACTACCAGTTTGCTCCCCACTATTTCGTACTGAGGCGTAATTTTGAAGTAGAACGAAGTAGCCCCGCTCATGCCGTAAACGGGTTCATCATCATCATGGCCCATGGCTTTAAACGAAATAATGCTTTGCGCAAACGACGCTGTGCTTAGGAATATAAAAGCCAAAAAGGTTAATAATCTCTTCATCGGGTTATTAATTAGTTTATTACGTAAAATTCTACTCTAAAATAGTTGCCATTATCGTCGCTTCGGTACATCATTTCCCCACCAAGCTCCTTAGTCATTAGTTTGGCAATAGATAGCCCCAGCCCCAGGCGGCTTTCTATACTGGCAGATGCATCGTTAAGCGTTTTTAGCTTATTAAACATCATGTCCAATTCTTGTTGCCCAATGGCCACACCCTCATCTATTATTTCAAAAACAAATTTCTGGCGCTGCAAACTGGTAACAATTTTTATATTATTGTTTGTTTGCGAGAATTTTATGGCGTTTGAGAGTAAGTTTTGAAATACCTGCCCTGCAAACACTCTATCCAGCTTCACATTCAATGGCAGTTTTAATATGTTATCAACCAGGTGGATGTTCTTCATCTGGGCGGTTTCCTGCAGGCCCTTAAATACGTGCAATACCTCCGCGTTGATGTCGAAGATCTCCATATTGAATTTCATTTCAGGCGATTCAATCTCTTTAACATCCATCAGCTTGTTTAGCATATATTGCATCTTTTCTGCCGATTCGGAGATGTAATTACTCACCTCTTTTTGATCGGCACTAAGGCGGTAATCCTCTTCTTTAAGCATATTATTGCTCATAATTATCTGGCCAATGAGGTTCTTAAGGTCGTGCCCGGCAATGTTTATAAAACTGTTCTTTTGGTCATCCAGCTTCCTTAACTGTTCGTACTGCCTGTCAATAATGTTGTTTTTTTCGTTTATATCCCGGTTTTGCTCTTTTAGTTGGTCGTTAGATTTTTCTATTAATATCTGCGAACGTACATCGCGCGCTATAACCTTATAACGGGCATTTGGTATAAGGCACGATATAAATGCAATAACAAAAAAGAAGTTGCCCCCGTTGCTGATAACCGATTCAAGTGTATAATCGCTTAAAAGGTTATAAAAAATTGCAATAAGCAGCAAAGCCATCAACGTTTGGATGATAGAATTTATCGGTTCCCAAAAAACCTGTAGGTTAAAAAAAAGCAGGATGGCCGCGTATGTAAGGAAGTATATAAGCTGAAACTCGAACCGTACAATATTACATAGTATAGCAGAAGTAACCGAAAGGAAGAAAAAACACAGGTGCAGTAAAGACCGGTAATTGTATTTTTTTGTTTGGAAGAAATTGTATAGCCCCAGTATAATGAGTACGGTAATAATGCGTACGATAGCAAATTGCAGCCAAATATCATTCGCGTACACGAAATCGACAATAGTAAAAAGGATGGGGTATATAAATACGATGGACCAAATAATATTATTAGTTTGGTACCACGCCTTTTTTAATATTTCCTTTTTATATTCTTCTTTTGATATTTGAACAAACATTATTTGTTAAATTATAATAAGATTTCGGATCAGTTAATAGTAACACGGTTAAAGACATTGAAAAATACAACTCTTAAGCGATATTCTGTCAAATTAATGGCAAGTGTAGTATTTATAACTTTAATTATAATGATGCAGAGCTTTAATGCAAAAAGCAATCCAAACCCCTTAAGCGAGCGGGAACTTGCCTTTAAACGCGCTAAAAGCCTCAATAGTGGTGTGAGCGTTTCCTGGTTGGAACAGTGGTGGAACAAGGATGCTTTAAGTATAAATCCCATTAAAAAGAGCGACTACGAGTTGCTTAAAAAATTAAAAATTAACTCTATACGTTTACCAATTGCCTTTGAACATTTCGAAGCTACAAAAATCCCTGTTGAGAAAGTATTTGCCCACATTGATGAAGTTTTGAAACAATGTAAGTTATACGGTATAAAATTGATCATAGATTACCATTACGGTAAAATAAATGATAGTAATTATTTAACCGAGACACCGAAGGTAATTAACCTATGGTTATTATTAGCTAAAAGGTACATAAAAGAGAGCCCAAACCTGCTTTTTTTTGAGATTTACAACGAACCGCCCCCCATCAACCCCAAAGTGTGGAAAGATGCGGCGTATAACATTGTTACCGCTATACGCAAAGCAGATGCCAAAAGAACGCTGATAGTAGGAGCATCAAACTACAATAGTATTTACGAGCTAAGCCGTATGGAGCGATTGGCGGATGAAAACATTATTTACACCTTTCATTTTTATGAACCTTTTTTATTTACCCACCAGGGTGCCGATTGGGTGGGCGATCAGGTTGCTACAACGGGCATTCCTTTCCCCTACGTTGCAAAAAACTTCCCGCCCATGAACCCAAATGTAATTAGCACCTGGGGCGAGAATAATTATTACCAGTACCGCGTTGATGGCAACGAGCAATCTATAAGGGATAAACTGCAAATAGTAAAAAACTGGAGCAATAAGTATTACGTGCCTATTATTTGCGGCGAATACGGAGTTTACCGAAAGTATACCGATGAGCAGAGCCGGTACAGGTATATTAAAGCCGTACGCCAATCGTTAAAAAATTTAAATATCCCGGGAATTCATTGGGATTACAACAGCAATTTTTCGATATTTAACGGCCCGCCATCGGTAGCAAACTTATCAGAAGGTATGAAAGAGGCAATTGATTATAAACCGGCAAAACAATAATGTAATTTAATGCTTAACTTTGTAAGCTAATACAGTACTATGCATTTTTTCGAAGAAAAACGTAAGGAGGTAATGTCACATATCGAGCCCCATATGCTCGAAAAGATGTTTGAATACCTGAAACCTATCGATACAATTTGGCAACCCTCAGATTTTTTGCCTGATGCATCCCGGTCTACCTTTTTTAGCGAGATAAAAGAATTGCAGGAGAGTGCGAAGGGGCTATCCTACGATTTGATTGCCGTATTAATTGGCGATACCATTACCGAGGAAGCGTTGCCAACCTACGAATCGTGGTTAACTATGGTTGAAGGTGTATCTGACAACGAAGAAGGCGGCTGGATGAAGTGGACCCGCCACTGGACGGCCGAAGAAAACCGCCACGGCGACCTATTGAACAAATATCTTTACCTATCGGGCCGCGTAAACATGCGCATGATGGAGGTAAGTACTCAATATTTAATTGCCGATGGTTTCGACATAGGCACCGGCCGCGACCCATACCGTAACTTTATTTACACCTCCTTTCAGGAATTGGCTACCAACGTATCGCACCGCAGGGTGGCATCGCAGGCAAAAAAAGACGGCGATACACTGCTATCAAAAATGTGCGGCGTTATTGCCGGTGATGAAGCACGCCACGCCAAAGCATACAAATACTTTATAGAGAAAATTTTTGAAGTAGACCCCAACGAGGCCATGCTTGCCTTTGAGGATATGATGCGCAAAAAAATTGTAATGCCCGCCCACTTCCTGCGCGAAGTAGGGTTGAAGATAGGTCAAACATTTGGCCACTTTACCGATGCTGCCGAGCGCCTGGGTATTTACACCGCGTTGGATTATGTTGACATTTTGAAAGAACTGATAGAAGACTGGCACATAGAAAGTGCAACAGGTTTAGAAGAAAACGGCGAAAAAGCCCGCGATTACATTATGAACCTGCCTGCCCGATTACTGCGCGTGGCCGAACGCATGAAAAACCCTATGCTGGAGTATAAATTTAGCTGGATAAACGGGTAAGTAATTACCTCTATTAATATTGACAAGCCTGCTGCATAGCGGGTTTTTTATTTGGGTGGGATTTTATTATTTACCCCTCCAATATCAAATCCGTCCCCAAGCCATCCGACAGGTCATCAAATAAACTGTTCAGTATCGATTCTACCGTTATCGAATTTACGTCATCCACATAGTGCTCATTGCGCGTTATCCATAGTTCATCATTCTGCACTACTATATTGAACAGTATGCCCTCGTAAAGATCAGGTTGCCATATATTGATGCCGGTTGGCGTGTTAGATATTGAAAAGGTTATATCACTTTGCCTTTGTTTTTGAAAGATGGGGTTTAGCCGTTCTTTTATATGGTTAAAAAGCGCTTCGGTACTCACAGGTTTATGCAGGGTGATGATCTTCATGGCAATTGTGTTTCCTATATTTACAATTGCCTGTTGTTATTGTTTACCAGGTACTTTTATTTAAGTCGGCAAAACAGGAGTTTTGCTAAAACCGTTCAATTAAAAACTATCTGTTTATGAAATACAAATTATTGGGCCGATCGGGCCTTAAAGTATCCGAACTTTGCTTGGGCACTATGGGTTTTGGCACCGAAGCAGGCTGGGGTGCCGATGCCACCACAAGTTTTGAGATAATGGATGCCTACGCCAACGAAGGCGGCAACTTTCTGGATACAGCAAATGTTTACAAACTCGGCACCAGCGAAAAGATCATAGGCGACTACGTAAGCAACCACGACCGCGATTACTTTGTGCTCGCCACTAAATACAGCTTAAAAGACAATATCACTAACCCCAACGCAAGCGGCAATAACCGCAAAAACATGATGCGCAGCGTAGAGGAAAGCCTTAAGCGCCTAAAGACTGACTTCATCGACGTGCTGTACCTGCACATTTGGGATGATATTACCCCGATAGATGAAGTACTTCGCGCTATGGACGACCTAATAAAACAGGGCAAAGTAACATACGCGGCCATCAGCGATACACCAGCCTGGGTAGTGGCAAAAGGCAATACTTTGGCCGAACTAATGGGCTGGAGCCAATTCATTGCTCTACAGGTAGAATACAGCCTGCTTGCCCGCACCGCCGAGCGGGAACTGATCCCGATGGCGAAGCACTTCGGGATGACGGTTACACCCTGGGCGCCCTTGGCCGGCGGCGCACTCACCGGGAAGTACTTAAAAGGCGATAAAGGGCGCATCAAGCCGGAAAGTAATCGCTTAAACGACCGGGCCGAAAAAATAACCCGGGTAGTGATGGAAATAGCCGAAGAGCTCGGCGTATCTGAAAGCCATGTGGCTTTGCAATGGACTATGAGCAAAGGCTTCCAGTGTATTCCCATTGTTGGTGCTACTAAGGTAGATCAATTAAAAGATAACCTGAAAACCATTGATGTAAAGCTAAGTGCAGAGCACATCCAGAAACTGGATGATGCCAGCAAGATAGAGTTAGGCTTCCCCGGCGATTTCTTTATGGAAGATGCCGTGAAGATGAACAGTTTTGGCGGGTTTTATGATAGGGTGGAGAAGAGGTAGTGGTATGAAAAGAATTATTATCTGCCTGTTAATTGGTTTTTATGGAGCTGTAGGTGCTCTCGCCCAAACGCGCAACATCAATATCGTATATATTGGCAACAGCATCACTTATGGCGCTGGGCTGGATAGCCCTGCAACTCAGGCACCGCCGGTTGTGGCTTCGGCGTGGCTGAAAAAGCAGAAAGGTATCGGCGATGTGAACTTTAGCAACCAGGGGTATAGCGGGTACACCACGCTCGATTTTTTGCCCGGCACGCCGGCATTTATACAGGTAGATCTGGCAGCAAAAGGCTTTAAGCAGAATGGAGCATTACTTATATTCTCTATAAAAATAGGCACAAACGATAGTGCCGTAAAGGGTACGCACGGTGCACCGGTTTCGGTTGAGGATTATAGAACCAACTGAAAGCTATAACTGATGAGTTGCTGAAAGATTTCCCCAAAGCGATAGTAATTTTCCAGCACCCGCTTTGGTACAGCCCTAATACCCAAAACGGCGCTACTTACCTGCAGGAGGGGCTAACCCGCCTGCAAACTTATATACCTATAATAGATGCACTTGCGGCAGAGTATAAAACTATCAGTCCCAACCATGTTTTTGTAGGCGATACCAATGCGTTTGAATATTTTGAAAAGAACCATCTAACCGATTTTCAAGCTGAACCTGGCAGGCAAGGCATATTCTACCTGCATCCCAATAAAAAAGGGGCTGTGGCTTTAGGTGAGTTTTGGGGAAGGGCGATATATAAGGTGGTGAACCGCCTGCCTCGTAAATAGCGGTGGGATTTAAACTCTATCGCTGTTGCGGGCAGATTGCCACCAGCCCGAGCCCACCTAAACCTGATTGCAGCGGAAAGCCCGCTTCTATCAGCGGCTTGTAGCGGAAAGCAGGGCTACAGGCACAAAAACGCCACTGTAATTGCTTTTCTTAGTGCAATTTAGGAACACTTGTGCCTGTCAAAACTATTCCAACCTTTTTAACCCTTCTAACTAATAAACTATTCACAAATACCATTTGTAAATTAAACAAATAGGCGTATCTTTGCAGTCCCGTAATTACGGGGTATAGAATACGTTTAATAAATTTAATTTAAAGCAAGTGAATACGTTAAGTTACAAAACTGTCTCAGCCAACAAGAAAACCGTTAGTAAAGAATGGGTTGTTGTTGATGCAAACAATGAGATTTTGGGGCGCTTGTGTACTAAGATCGCGATGATGATCAGAGGTAAGCACAAGCCAGGGTTCACCCCACACGTAGACTGCGGAGATAATGTAATAGTTATTAATGCAGACAAGGTTAAACTGACCGGAAACAAATTCAGCGAAAAGCAGTATGTTTCTTACACCGGTTACCCGGGTGGTCAGCGTTTCATTTCTCCAAAAGAGTTAATGGCAAAGCATCCTGAGCGTGTGATCGAAAAAGCCGTACGCGGTATGTTGCCTAAAAATCGTTTAGGCCGTGCTATTTACGGTAACCTGCATGTTTACGCAGGTGCAGAGCATCCTCATGCAGCTCAAAATCCAACAACCATTTAATTAAAAGGAGAAAAGAAAAATGCCAACAACTAACACTTCAGGCAGAAGAAAAACAGCAGTTGCCCGCATCTACTTAAAAGATGGTGCAGGCGCTATTACCGTAAACGGTAAAGATTACAAAGAGTACTTCCCTACCTTACCTTTACAATACATCGTTATGCAAAGCACAGAAGTTTCTGGCTCGGCAGGTAAATTCGATGTAAAAGTAAACGTAGCAGGTGGTGGTGTAAAAGGACAGGCAGAAGCCGTTCGTTTAGCTATTGCGAAAGCTATTGTTGAACTGGATCCGGAGAAAAAACCGTCTTTACGCGCTAAAGGTTTAATGACACGTGATGACCGTATGGTTGAGCGTAAGAAACCAGGCCGTAAGAAAGCACGTAAGAGATTCCAATTCAGTAAACGCTAAAATTTTAGGAGGACAACAACAATGGCAAGAACAACATATCAGGATTTACTGGATGCAGGTGTACACTTTGGCCACCTTACCCGCAAATGGGACCCAAAAATGTCACAGTACATTTTTATGGAGCGCAACGGTATCCACATTATCGATTTAA
>NZ_CAMLOV010000186.1 GCF_946481715.1 uncultured Mucilaginibacter sp.
ATCTATCGCTAATGTCTCGAGTGCTTGATTTGGTTTTTCCATTATTGTATTAAAAAAGAGGGGTATTTACTTAGTTGGGGTTGCCATTGCTGTGTGGGTAACCGGGTGCTTTTCTTCTGCCCATAATCTCGCCCCGCCCTTTATGCCATCTGCATTGGTCACTATCTTCATGTTTTTATCAAGCTTAAAAGTAAGCCTGTCGGAGTTGCCGCCACCTATGTATAAGTAGTCGTAATTAAATACAGTTTTTAATATCTTAAAAACCTTTTTTATGCGGCTGTTCCATTTTTTTATGCCTTCTTTATCCAAGGCGATGTCTCCGATGTATTCATCGTAATCGCGGCCTTTTGATACGGGGTGGTGTGCTACTTCCAAATGCGGCAACAAGTGCCCGTCCATTAAAAGCGCCGTGCCAAAGCCCGTGCCAAGCGTAATAACCATCTCCAGGCCTTTGCCGCTTACCACGCCAAGGCCCTGCATATCGGCATCGTTTACAACTTGTGCATCTTTGCCCAAAGCTTCTTCCAGTTGAAGTCGGAAGTTTACATCTTTCCAAAAATCGTTACCAAGATTTGGCGCTGTTTTTACAATACCATTGCGTACATAACCAGGGAACCCAACCGATACCTTATCATACGGCGGATAATCCTTCACCAATGTTTTTATCGACTTGATCACATTTTCGGGATTTGCCGGTTTTGGCGTTACCACTTTTTTGTAATCCATTTTGAGGTTGCCTTTGCTATCTAAAATTGTGGCTTTTATGCTGGAACCACCGATATCGATAGAAAGGATTTTTATCTGGCTTGGCGTAGTTTTCATTTACCGGTGATTTTTGTAGACGCTTGTTTGATTTTTAGAGTTTGTAAATATCACATTTTTAATAATAAATACGTATAAAATGTATATTAAAACACTATACTTTATTTAATCTTAACATTGTATGTATATTAACGACCCGCGAAAGCGTTTCCGTATTATAGAACTTTGCTATTTAACCTCTCGATTTTTAAAAAGGTTTCGATAAACGAAAATTTATAGGCTTTATGACATTAAGTAACAGATGTGCAGATTTCAAACATGCGGATATGCAGGCTTTAATGTTCAGGTGAAAAAATTAAGCACATCTACTTCCCCATTTGCACATCGGTAATCGGCACATTTACTTCCTCTTGCTTCTTTCCGTCCGTATAATTATTTTTGCCCGTCAATTGTAAATACTTTTATGGCAAAGGCATCTGATATAAAAAATGGCAACATTCTTCGTTTTAACGGGGAATTGGTACAGGTAGAGGAATTTTTACACCGCACCCCGGGTAACCTGCGTGCGTTTTACCAGGCGCGTATGCGCAATGTACGATCAGGTAAGTTAGTGGAATACCGTTTCCGTACCGATGAGGAGGTAGATATCAGGCGCGTAGAAACCAGCGATTATCAATACTTGTATGAAGACGGCGACTCATTAGTAGTAATGGATAATGCAACTTACGACCAGCATAACGTGCCCAAGATATTATTTGGCAATGCTGTTAAATTCCTGAAAGAAGGGACCAACGTAATTGTAGCCTTTGAAAGCGATGAGCCGATAATGGGCTCTATCCCCGGTTCTGCTGAGTTAGAAATTACCTATACCGAACCTGCTGTAAAAGGCGATACATCAACCGGCGCATTAAAAAATGCTACAGTTGAAACAGGCGCCGAGATACGCGTTCCCTTGTTTATCAATATTGGCGATAAGGTAAAAGTTGATACCACAACCGGTACCTATGTGGAGAGGGTGAAGGGCTAAAGCCCAAGCCCCCTGAAGGGAAAGTAAAATATTTAGCCTCCATCCGGAGGCTTTTTTTATTGGTTTACGGATAGGCTTTTTATCATTTCGCCGATATATGCCATTGCCTGCGCATAAGTCTCAACCCCATGCCCCACGTTATCAAACACTTTAACATCTTTTAAACTGCTGATTTTTGATTTGGCAGCAGCAACTGACTTTTGGTAAGGAAACAAAATATCGGCGGTGCCTTCCAACAAATAGGTTGGCGTATTTACTTTTAATAGTTCTTTATCCATGTCGTAGGGTTTTTGCGTATTATCCTTGTAGCGGCTGATGGCGAAAACTTCATAATCGATAAGTAACTGTTCGGCCGTAGGCGAAAGCTGGTGGGTTGGCTTACATAGGATTGCCTTATCCAAAAACAACCTTATATTTTTTTCGCTGGTGAAAAGGATAGGCAGCAGGTTATAGTAAAGGTTTTTTAAAGTAAGCGAGAACGGCTGCAAACAGCCCGGGTTTAGCAGAAACGCTGCCTGTACTTTTTGCGGGTGAGTGATACAAAGTTTCATGGCAATCAGTCCACCAAAGGAGGCGCCCGCTACATAAGCCTTGCTGATGTTTAGTTTATCTAATACCTCCGATGCCCATTCGCCATAACCTTCAGATCTGATATCCGGCGTTTGGCCATCGCTTAAATTGGGTAAGCCATTGGTTTCTACCAGGTATATTTTAAGGGGATGGCCAAGGTTGGCAAGCCCCTTATCCAAATCCCAAAACAACGAAGTGGTACGTGCACCGGGGAATATCACAAGGGTTTCCGCATCTTTAAGTTGCGTGTTTATGCCCCAAACCTGCGTTTGGCCGAGGGATGTTGTAATGCGGATGTTTTGGTAAGTTTTGTTGTTGGCTTTTTCTAAACGAGCAACCCAATTTTTAAACCAGGAGGTATCTGTTTCGGGGTTTTTAAAATGGGAGGTGGCTTTTATTTGCACGATGTGTTAAATTTAATTTAAATACAAACTTTCTATTTACTCACCTCAAACGTTGCCAGCAAATTAACATTGGCGTCGAAAACTACTTCGCCAGAACCTGCGGTTAGTTTAACAGTTGTTTCCTTATCTTTTATCTGCATTATCCCGGTACGCCCTTCAATTACAAATTCCAGTGGAAATTCATAAAGCTTATCCTGTTTTTGTGTTATAATGAGTGTCACGGTTTTTGATGGCTTATCGAAGATCTTCTCTATTTGCAAAACCGGATGCCCGGCAGTGTAAAGCCATTGTTTAAAAAATTGTTTCAACTCCATGCCACTGGCCTTTTCCATCGCCAGGCAAAGATCGTCGGTACTGGCGTTCTTGTCTTTGTATTGCGCGTAGTAACTGGATACCCCTTTCCAAAATAAATCATCCCCCAGTTTTCGGCGTAGCATATGCAACACCCAGCCGCCTTTTTGGTAGCTGTTGGTGTTGAGCAATTGCATGTAGTTGCTTTTTACGGCAGTATCCACAACCGGCGTAAGGCGCTTTTTTTCAAATTCGATGATTTGGCCACGGTCGGCTTCAAGGCGTTCTTTAAGTTTTTCTGCACCATATTTGCTTTCGAGGTAGAGGTTGGTGAAGTAGGTGGCAAAACCCTCACTCAACCACAGGTTAGCCCATGTTTTTTCGCTCGCGGCGTCGCCAAACCATTGGTGGGCTATTTCGTGGGCCATCAATTCTTCAATAGTTGGGCTTTTTACCGATTCTTCAAAATAAAAGATGCAACTGGCATTTTCCATGCCGCCAAATATGGTTTTTGATTGCACGTTAGCAAGCTTTTCGTAAGCGAACGGGCCAACATTTTTGATGAAGAATGGTAGTATTTCTTTTGCGTAGGTATAGCTTTTAAAGCCTGTTTCTTTATCCTCCGGGAAAACATAGGCATAAACCGGTATGCCGTCGACATCGCCGGTGTGATCGATGGCAAAATCTGCAACACCAATAACCATTACTTTGGTGGAGATGGCCGCCTTTTCGCTCCAGTGGGTAAGCTTCAGCTTGCCCGGCAGGGTTTGCTCTTTTACTTTTAAGCCATTTGCGACTACATTGTAGTGAGCGGGCGCCGTAACAATAAACTCTACGGTAGCCTTGTCTGCGGGATGGTCGGCACAGGGCAGCCAGTGTTGCGCCCGGTTTGGCCAGTTATCACCAAAAAAGGTTCGGTGCTTGTAATTGTTAGTGGAGATGATGAGCCCATCAGCAGGGACGCCGCTATATTTAATGGTATAGCTATGCAGGCTGTTTAATTTTGCATTTGTAGCAATAGAAACTGAATTGCTGTCCTGGCTAAATCGCAATGGCTTACCCGCTTCTGTAACCGAGGATACCAGCATTCCTTTACCATTAGTTTTCTTTTTAACAAGGTCGAAACGGAAGGCTTTTGCTGGTTTTAAGAATTTGGCCGTTATAGTTGCTTGCCCCTTGATTGTGTTATTGGCGTCGTTTAGTTGCAAGGCAAATTTGTAATGCTCCACATCGATGGGAGCGCCAGGTTGTTGGGCGACGGCTGATAAAGTATATAACGCTATAAGCGGAATAAAAAAAGTGCTGAATTTACCCATGGTATAAAGCTAATAGAAGTTAAAGCATAATGGCTGATCAAGCCTTATTTACTTTTTATTATTTACCGCAGCAAGCATTGCTTTCATCTCTTTTTCGGAGTAACCCTTTAGCCCAATGTACATTATTCCTGTTTTAATGGAATAGGTGTTGTCCACAACATATAAAAGTTTATTGGCTACAATCACTGCAATTTTAGGGTGCAAGGCATTGCCGGTACCCTCTGCTAAATCTTTGGTCCCTTTATTGTCAAATACCAGGCATAATTCGGTAAAATCGCCGTATCGGGATTCCGTTTTTTGAAGCGTCGCCTTTTTTATGTTTACTACAGATGCAAACGGCAACGGAAAGATCATGAAGACGCTATCTGTTTTATTCATCCACTTTTCGATTCCTTTGCCGTGTTCTGCAAGATAATAAAACCCAGTTGGCATATACCTGGTACTGACAAGCTTGGGGCCAATCGTGTCAGTTTGGTTTGGAAAGGCGGTATCATAGTTCGTCTTAACAGAATGCCCCGAACAAGCCGCTAATAGTAATACCGGGCAAAGAAATCGATTCATCTGTATCAACCGGCTAATTCATAACAATCAAAACTCCAACTCTAACAACACCGGGCAATGATCCGAATGCTTAGCCTCCGGCAGTATCGCCGCACGTTTAATATTATCTTCCAGTTCCTTGCTCGCCATGGCATAGTCAATACGCCAGCCTAAATTCTTTCCGCGTGCACCAGAGCGGAAACTCCACCAGGTATAATTGTGCGGCTCTTTATTTAAATGGCGGAAAGTATCTACAAAACCCGATTCGATAAAGTTTTCCATCCACTCGCGCTCCTCGGGCAAAAAGCCGGATGAGTTGGCGTTTGATTTTGGGTTATGGATATCTATTGCACGGTGGCAGATATTGTAATCGCCGCAGATAACCAGTTTGGGGTGTTCTACTTTTAGCAGGGTAAGGTACTTGCCAAATTCATCCAGGAAACGGTATTTAAATATCTGCCGCTCATCGCCGCTGGAGCCTGAGGGAAAGTAAACGCTCATGACCGATACCTCATCAAAATCAACCCGTATGCACCGCCCCTCGCGGTCGAAATCGGGGATGCCGCAGCCATATTCTACATGGTTGGGCAATATTTTGGTAAAAATAGCTGTACCGCTATAGCCCTTTTTTTCTGCCGGGAACCAGTAATGCTGGTAGCCGAGGGCGTCTATCAGCCCTAAATCTGTAAGTACATCGGGTGTGGCCTTTATTTCCTGCAGGCAAACCACATCGGCATCGGTAGCCTGCAGCCAGGCCAACCAGTTTTTATTGATGGCAGAACGAATGCCGTTTACGTTGTAGGTAATTATCTTCATTTCGGATTTCGAACGTTCATTCGGATTTATTTCTGTTTTAGCCCAAGTAATTTATCCAGCTGTTTACACTCCCTTTTGCTCAACACTTCCACCGTCATTGGCACGTTTTCCGTGGGGCGGTCGCGTGCGTCCTTTTTAACGGCTGCAATGCGGTCAACCATGTCAATGCCCGTTACTGTTTCGCCGTAAACGGTGTAATTTTGGTCGAGGTGGGGTGAGCCGCCAACAGAGGTGTAAATATCGCGCTGCCACGCGGGTATCTTGCGCCCTTTTAAGCGGGTGATCTCTACGGTATCTAAACGGCCTGGTGTAAAGCGTTTGCCTTCCACAATATAAAACTGGCAGCCGCTGGATGCTTTTTTAGGGTTGTCATCACGCGCAGCAGCCAACACGCCACGCTTGTGGAATAAGCTATCCCTAAATTCGGCTGGGATGGTATATTTTACGTCGCCATTGCCCAGTTCTGCGCCGGGTTTGGCTTTAGTGGTATCGCGCGAATCGGGGTCGCCCCCCTGTATCATAAAGTTTTGTATCACCCTATGGAATAGCGTCCCATTGTAAAATCCTTTTTTGGCGAGCCTAATAAAATTATCGCGGTGCAAAGGCGTTTCGTTATACAGGCGGATAATGCAATCGCCATAGCTGGTGCGGATGCGCACGTACTGGTTTTTTGGTGGCTTAGCGAAAGCGGCGTTAACAATGAATAATAGTAAACTAAGGGTAAAGAGTTTTTTCATGTTCAATATCCGTTTTCTTCAAAATAGGTAATTATCAGCGATTTTATAAGCATTTCCTGCTCTAATATAGCGTAGTTGGGAATTGTTTTTACCAGTTTCCAGTGTGGCCAGCCGTCCTGGTCCTGCCCCTCCAGTTCGTAAAAGCCCATCTGGCTAAATAGCTTACAGTTGGCAATATGCATTAGCTCTTCTTTTTGCCTTTTGTTAAATTTACGCGGGCCCTGCCCCAGCTCTTGCACGCCAATTAAAAAAAGCAATACTTTAATATCCGGCTTTTCGTTATCAAAGTCGGCGGCTATGCGCTCCTGTAATGCGGCAAACTTTAAATTGATCTCAGCAGGTTTCATGCCGCCAAATATACGTACACGGGCGTGTTTAAAAATGTAATGATTATGTTGAATTAACAATATTGTTACCAACCAAACTGTGCGTTGGCATATTATTAATTAGCTTTGCATAAAATTGCTAAAAGCATACCGATTGTTGTGAAAAAAAGTACTTACCATATAATCTACTCCTGGGCATTGCTGCTTTGCTTTGTTACAGGGCAGTATATGGTTTATGCCCATCAACACAACCAGGTAAAAAATGTCCATTCTTCGGCAAATCACGATTGTAAGAACTCTTCGCACATTATTGTAAAAGAAAAATGCGAGGTATGCGATAGCATGCACCACGTTGCGATGGAACTATCCGGCGGTGTGGCTTATGCGCATACGCTGGTTACTACTCATCATACCTTTAAATCTCCGGTTTACCATTTTACCAGCATAGCCCTAATTTTAGCTGCCGGGCGCGCTCCTCCTGTTGCTTCATAATAAGCCATTCTTAAATAACGCCGCTTACCGTGGCATTTTCACGAATTTTAATTATTTATTATGAAACTAAAACTCATTAGTTGTTTACTGTTCCTGTTTATACAATTTACGGCCTTTGCCGATGATGCCAATATTATTAAAGGTAAAGTTATCGATGCTAAAACCAGCGAGATACTGATTGGTGCCGTTGTAAGCATCCCCGACCTGCACGTATCTGTAGCTACTAACGCCAACGGCGAATTCACCTTTCGCTCGGTGCCTGCTACCGGCAAATATGTGGTACAGGTGCAGTACCTCAGTTATAAAACCATTAACCAAACGGTAGACTTTTCTTCAACTGCGCCCCTGCTGTTTGCTATGCAGCAAAGCATTGTAGAGACACACGAAGTAGTGATTACCGGTACACCTATAACCGCCGGAAGCCGTAGCAACAGTACGTCGGCCAGCGTTGTGACTAAAGACCAATTGCAAGGTGCATCAACCAATTTGATTGATGCATTAGCGAGGCAAGTACCGGGACTAAGCCAAATAACCACCAGCCAGGCCATATCTAAACCGGTTATACGGGGGTTAAGCTATAACCGCGTGGTTACGTTGAGCGACGGCGTGAAGCAACAGGGCCAGCAATTTGGCGATGAGCATGGCATAGAGATAGACCAGAACCAGGCTGAACGGGTAGAGGTGTTGCGCGGCGCAGCGTCCTTAATGTACGGCTCGGATGCCCTGGGCGGCGTTATTAATGTAATTGATCCGCCATCGCCTGCCGAGGGAACGGTTAAAGGGGAGGTACTGAGCAATTACTCCACCAATAGCGGGTTAACCAATACCTCGCTTATGCTGACCGGTAACGAAAATGGTTTTGTTTGGAGAGGCCGCGGCACCTATCAAAATGCACACTCTTATAACACACCGGCCGGCTATTTCCAAAACAGCGGGTTCAACCAAACGGATGTTAACGGCATGCTGGGCGTAAATAAAGCCTGGGGCTATTCCCACTTAAATTTTTCGTACTTTAAAACTAACATCGGGTTTTTTGATGCGGAGCCGGGCGATAACCTGTATAGCGATAACACGAGCCGCACCCTTGATTACCCTAAGCAGGATATCCGCCACTATAAATTAGCGTTGAACAACAACTTTATATTGGGAAGCAATTCCTTAAAGCTCGACCTCGGATTTCAAAAAAACCAACGCCGCGAATTGGAGGATAACCCTACCCCCGTATTATTTTTTGATTTGAACACCTACTCGCTGGATGCCAAGTATTATATGCACGAGTTTGACGGCTGGCATCCGGTTATTGGTGTTAGCGCAAGCCTTGGGCATAGCATTAATAAAGGAGTGGAATTGTTGGTGCCTGCTTATGATGAGTACAGCACAGGGGCGTTCGGCTTTGTAAAGAAGACCTGGGATAAAAATACTTTTAGCGCAGGCCTACGGGTTGATTATATCCAAAATAAAGGCAAGCAGCAATTTGTGGATGGGGAGGAGGTTTTTACAGGCTTCGATAACAAGTTTGGCAACCTTAGCGGTGCCGTTGGTTATACCCACACTTTTAATGATGTGCTGAACTTTAAAGCCAATGCTGGTACAGCATTCCGTGCGCCAAACCCTGCGGAACTGGGCTCCAACGGTGTGCACGAAGGGACTAACCGCTACGAAATAGGAGCTGGCAACTTAGCTCCTGAGCGCAGTTACCAGGCAGATGCAACACTGGAGTATGGCTCGGGTTTTGTAACCGGTAGTTTTGGGATTTACGAGAACTATATCCATAACTACATCTACGCATCCAACACTAATAACGAGCAGGTAACCGTAACGGACGAATCTACAGGCTTGCCGCGCAGTTATGATGCTTACCGCTACGGGCAGGTAAACGCCAACTTGTATGGATTTGAAGGAAACTTAACCTTGCACCCGGTATCTTTCCTGCATTTCGAGAACACGTTTAGCTATACCCGTGCGCAAAATCAATCCTTCGACAGGCCGCTGCCATTGATACCCGCGGGCGTTTTGCATAACACCCTCCGTTTTGAGCCGAAGGTAAAGGGACTTTCAGATTTCTATTTATCGGCAGGGATCGACAACTTTTTTAAGCAAACCCGTATTGACGCCACGTTTGAAACACCTGCGGATGCTTATACTTTGGTGAATGCAGGGATAGGTGCTACTTTTAAAATTGGCGCGCAACCATTAAAGGTCTACGTATCTGGCAATAACCTCACCAACAAGCGTTATTACGATGCCCTTAGCCGTTTAAGGCCAGGCAGGTACAGCCAGGAAGACCCAACCTTTGGTGTGTATAACCCCGGGCGTAATATCACCTTTGGTTTTTACCTGCCATTCGGTACCAAATAAATAGCCAAAACAACAATTAAAATAAGCAAAAGCCCTGCGAGTTGATCTTGTGGGGCTTTGCTGTTCTATAGTAAAAAAACTACAAAATGCCGGTGGTCAGTAATTCCTCTCTCAATTTTTCTGAAGTGGTAAAATGGATGCAATTGATGCCCAGTTTTTCGGCCGCGAGGATGTTGCGGTAATTGTCGTCAATAAAGAGCGACTCCTGAGGGTTAACGTTGTACCTGTCCAATAATATTTGGTAAAACTCCGGCGCTGGCTTACGCATTTTTTCGGCACCTGATACTACGATGCCATCAAACCAGCTAAGGAACTCAAACCGCTGTTGTGCCATGGGGAAGGTTTCTGCCGACCAGTTGGTGAGGGCGTATATCTTATACTTGCCGCTATCTTTTAGCTCCTTAAATATCTCCACGGTACCTTCAAAGGCATCGCCCAGCATCTCTATCCAACGGCCG
>NZ_CAMLOV010000187.1 GCF_946481715.1 uncultured Mucilaginibacter sp.
TTCCAAGCCACCCTTCGCCCGAAAGCATCCAACGCAAAACACTCGGATGGATACCGCCGCGCGGGCGGAGGTAAGCTGCTATTTACATTATGGCCCAAAGCCGGCCAAATGTCCTGATAGCCCCGCCAATTGGTCTAAAAAACACCATGTTAGCTTTTTATGAAGGTAGTAATTTTACACTCACGAAAAGGCTAACCAGCGCAGTTGCGGCAACAGGTTGCCTTTATCGGCACAAATCAAAACAACATGAGCCAATACGAGAATTTTCACCAACTGCATCACCGGGAACAACCTTTGGTGATAGCCAATGCCTGGAACGCCAAAAGCGCCCAACTTATAGAGAAAGCCGGTTTTGAAGCAATAGCTACATCAAGCGGTGCCATAGCGGCTTCCATGGGTTACCCGGACGGCGAGCAAATGCCTTTTGCCGAAATGCTTTACGTTGTTTCGCGTATCAAAGCGGCAACTGCTCTCCCTCTGTCGGTAGATTTTGAACGGGGCTATACCGACGACCTGCCCCTGTTGAATAAGCAACTGCAACAAATAATAGATACCGGCGCCGTCGGCATCAACCTGGAAGACAACCAGGGCGAGGAATTATACCTCAGGAAGCTATCGTCCATCAAAAATTATCTGCTAAAAACCGGGCAGCAGCTGTTTTTAAATGCCCGTACCGATGGCTTTTTGCAAAAGGTGGATAACCCGCTGGAAACTACCATCCACAGGGCGGCTCTTTATAAAGAAGCAGGTGCCGATGGTTTATTTGTTACCGGGGTGCAAGATCCGGAACTGATCAGCCAGATCGTATCGGCCACCACCCTACCGGTGAATTTAGTGGGAGTTGCCAAAATAGCAGCTATCGAAACCCTGGCCAATCTCGGCGTTAAAAGGATCAGCATGGCCGGCATTTTGTTTGGGGCGGCATATAAAAATACCGGGGCCATTTTAAGCACCATTAAAGCAGAGAACTCTTTGGCGGCACTGTTTTAAGCAACTTAGGTTTTGGTAAAATGTCACAACTACATAATTTTTCCCCCAATAACCGTATCAATACATAGAAACATTTCTATATATTGATACGGTTATATACTTTTGCAATGGCAATTTGCTTTTTAAGCGGTAAAACTGATGGATGATAAAAAAATAGAGCGGATATCCCGGGCATTGAGCGATGCCAGCCGCATAGCTATTTTAAAGGAGTTAAAAAAAAAGAAAGATTGCCTTTATTGCGCCGAAGTAAATGACCTGCTCGATCTTACGCAACCATCCGTTTCGCACCATTTAAAACAATTGGTAGATGCCGACCTATTGCTCCCCCAAAAAGAGGGACGAAATATTAAATATGTATTAAACCAACAGGTGCTTAACGAATATATCGCCTGCTTAAATGACCTGAAAGAATAGGTGTTTTTTTACCTAAATACATAGAAACATTTGAATGTTTGAATAAACTAATCTATGAAAAAATCTATTTATATAATGGCCCTTGGGGCCTTCGGCATCATCACTACCGAATTTGGTGTTATCGGGATACTACCCATGCTGGTGAAACAATTTGGTGTTACAATTGATACGGCAGGCTGGCTGCTAAGCGCCTTCGCTTTAACGGTAGCTGTGGCAGGCCCTTTTACTAATATGCTTACGGCAAAAATGAACCGCAAAACCGTCATGTGTTTGGTCCTGGGCATATTTGTTTTGTCTAACTTACTTTCGGCGGTTGCCCCAAATTTTACGGTGCTGATGATAGCCCGTATCTTACCCGCTTTTCTGCACCCGGTATTTTGGGCGGTAGCTATGACGGCAGCTTCCAGGCAGGCAGGCCCAAAAGATGCGCCAAAGGCCATAGCGATAGTTATGGCAGGCCTAAGCATTGCCACTGTATTGGGTGTGCCCCTAACTACATACGTAGCCGACCTGTTCGGTTGGCGGGCGTCGTTTGTGCTTTCGGCATTCATCAATCTGTTGGCCTGTGCGGCACTGGCCATTTTTGTACCCTCCATGCCGGTGAGCAGCCAACAGGAGAGTCCGCTAAGCCAGGTAAAAATGCTGCGCAGCGTGCAACTATGGATAAAGCTTGCTACAACTACTATCATACTGGCAGGTATGTTTGCTACTTACGGTTACCTGGCCGAATATTTAAATAAGGTATCGCATATGAACGGGGTGCAAATAAGCATTATGCTGCTGGTTTTTGGCGCTACGGGCATAGCAGGCAACTGGCTCACCGGCATTGCTTTAAGCAAAAACATACCGGTAACAAGCAGGGCCTTTTTAGTAGCCCTGGTTATTATGCATATACTTGCCTATCAGTTCGGCGGCTTGTTTATCCCTATGGTTGTTATCCTTTCGGTTTGGGGCCTTGTGCATACTGGTGGTTTCCTGGTGGCTAACCTGCTCCTCATTAATGGCATAAAAGGCTCCGCGCTCGATTTTGTAAACAGCCTGATGCCTTCGTTTTTTAATGCAGGTATCACCATAGGCACTTTACTGGGCGGTTTTGTTATTGCACATTATCGTATTCACGAAGTGATATGGATGACGGTGCCGCTGTTATTGCTGGCGCTTGGGCTCAGCTTTGTAACCGGTAGCAGGCAACAAATTGCTGAAGAAAAACCTGCTGCCGAAGAAATAATTGAATGCTAAAATGTGACGGTTGTGAGGATGCCGCTAGCCTGTCCTCGCTTCTGCAAACACCTCCCCCTTTGATCAACTTGCTACACACCGCGACATAGCACATAAATATTGTTATATTTAGTGGTGCAAAACCGAAAACCACAATCTTTTTTATTGCAAAACCTTAAATGGTTTGCCCTCGGATTGTTATTGCCAACACTGGCGTTTATTTATTTCATCGCGAGAATTATAATGTATTCGGACTACCCCGCAATTGGGTGGATGATTTTCGCAATAATATTTTTCGTGATTCCCGCTTTGCTTTTTATTGTTCTGATCGCATTTACAAAACACCTGCAAATGAGCACAGCAATCGCTATAGGATCAGTTTTGTTAATTGGGCCAACATTTGGCCTTTTCCAGGAATACCGGGACAAGCTGGAACTACAAAAATTAGGTACCTGGACAAAGGCTGTATTAATTGACCGCGAACTTCTTGGCAAACGGGGCAGAGAAAAATGGACGGCGAAATACCGATACACGGTTAATAAAATTGTTTACCAAACAAATTATCACAACAATGAACAAAACCAGTTTGCCAAAGGGGATACAATAGATATAATTTACAGTAAAGAATTTCCTAAAATATATGCGCTTGGTTATGAATGGAAGAAGTAATCCTGAGATTAAGCCGACAAGTAATGCATCGCCCCCATTTTGCAATCTTGCTGGTAAATATTACATTTATCAGTCATAAGACGATGCCGGTATGAAGAAGTTAATTTTAATGTTGTTGCCCCTTATTTTTGCTAATGCCCTTTGGGCACAGCAAGTGAAAAACACCTCATATAAAACACCAGCGGGCGAACGGGTGCTGCAGTTAGAGATGGTGCTTGATGTTGATGCGGCATCGGCCTGGAAACTATTATCTACGGATGAAGGCCTGGTAAAATGGGTGGCGCCTGTAGCACATATCCAATTAAAGAAAAACGGCTCCATTGTAACCAATTACGATAAGGATAAACCGTTAACCGATAGCAGCTCGATTAAACTGCCCATACTTGATTATACAAAAGGCAAAATGCTTACACTAAAGGTAGAGCTCAATAATAACTTTGCCAAAAGCGTACAAAATACAGATGACAACCTGAAAGAGATCATCCGACTGGAAAAAATAGACGCGACGCATACACGGCTTATATCTTCCATGATGGGCTTCGGCACCGGGCCTGATTGGGATAAAACCTACGATTTTTTTGTACGCGGTAATACCTACACCTACGAAGAGTTGCTGAAGCATTATAAATAGACGCCGCGGTTGCAAGCCTCCCCAGTTCCTCATCGCCGTTATTTACCCGCCCCATCAAAGAATTTAAGCATATAATAAACCGCAGATTATTATAATCGCCATATTTGTATAACAACCCAAATATGAAAAAGACCATCGCAACCCTGTTAGCCGGCCTTGTTTTAATAAGTGCCTGCTCTGCCCCTAAGAAAACGGAAAGTTTATCTAAGGCCAATGGCGGCAAGGTATGGTCGTCGTTGTGGCAGCAGCGGTCGGCAGAGTATAAGGCGCTTTGTTTCCAGGCCTATAACCTGGCCAAACTGCGCTTGGATGAAGCTATCCGCAGCAAGGGTACCAAGCCCTACGCTGTGGTAACGGATGTAGACGAAACGTTACTGGACAACAGCCCCTACGATGCCATGCGTGCCGATTCGAACCTGGAGTTTACCCCGCAAACCTGGAAAACATGGACAAGCAAGGCCGCTGCCGACACCGTGCCCGGCGCCCCTGCCTTTTTTAAGTATGCCGCATCAAAGGGCGTGGCGGTATTTTACATCACCAACCGCAACGAAGACGAAAAAGCTACAACCATAAAAAACCTGCAATTGTACGGGCTGCCCAATACCGATGATGAGCATGTATTGATGAAGCAAACATCATCCAGCAAGGAGAGCCGCCGCCAAAGTGTGCTATCCACCTACAACATCGTATTGCTTTGCGGAGATAACCTGCCCGATTTCGACGCACTGTACGATAGCCCAACCAACAATAAACAAACCGAACAAACCCGCATGGCAGTTACCGAAAGGCTTAAAAAAGAATTCGGCAACCGGTATATTGTTATCCCCAACCCCTCCTACGGCGACTGGGAAACCGTGTTGTTCAACAACAACAAGCTCACTTCGGCACAAAAAGATTCGGTGATGCACGCCAAACTGAAGGTTGATAAACAGAACTGACCACATATTAAGTTTTTGTTAAGCTGTGTTATTCCATAAATACAATATGTAATTTTGGAAACATCGCTTCCCTCATGAAACAAAAACTTTTTATTTGTATCGCCGCAGTAGCTTTTACATGCAGCGTTTTTGCGCAAACGCCCGGCAAAATAGCCTCAACACAACAGGTATTGTTACCAAACGGATGGAAACTAAGCCCGGCCGGCCGCTCCCTCCCCTTAGGCGACCTGCCGCTGAATATGCAGTTATCCGCATCGGGCAAATACCTGGCGGTTACCAATAACGGGCAAAGCACGCAATCGTTGCAATTGATAGATCCGCGGAGCGAGAAATTGCTGGACGAGAAAATTTTAGGCAAATCATGGTATGGCATAGCCTTCAGCCGCGACGAAAAAAAGCTCTACGCCAGCGGTGGGAATGATAACGTTATCCTTACCTTCTCTATTAAAAACACCAAACTCGGCACGCCAGATACGATAAAACTCGGCAACCCCTGGCCAAAAAATAAAATATGCCCAACAGGCATTGCCATAAACAAAACAAACACACGCCTTTATACCGTTACCAAAGAGGATAGCACGCTTTATATCATTAACCCGGTAAAAGGCGATATACTCAGTAAAATAAAACTAAGTGCCGAAGCTTATAGCTGCGTACTATCGCCCGATGAGAAAACGCTTTACATATCGTTATGGGGAGGCGATAAACTGGCATTTTATAATACCGCTACACAAGCACTAAGCAGCATCAATACCGGCAGCCACCCCAACGAATTGTTGCTGAATAAAAAAGGCAGCTTGCTATTTGTTGCTAACGCGAATGATAACTCGGTATCCATCATCAACACCGCCACCCATAAAACACTCGAGGTGGTATCCACTGCGCTTTACCCTACTAAACTCACCGGCTCTACCACCAACGGTTTCGCCTTATCGGCCAACGAAAAAACGCTTTATATATCCAATGCCGATAACAATTGCCTCGCCGTCTTTGATGTATCTAACCCCGGCAGCAGCCAAAGCCGCGGCTTTATCCCCGTAGGATGGTACCCTACTAATGTAAAAATGCTGGGCAGCAAAATACTGGTGAGCAATGGCAAAGGCTTTACCTCTATGCCCAACCCAAAGGGGCCGCAACCGATAAAAAAGGCCGATAACAGCGGCTATCAAAAGGGTGCTATCAACAGCCGCGAGCAATACATAGGTGGTTTATTTAAAGGCACCCTATCATTTATTGATGTGCCCAACGAGCTTAAATTGAAGGCTTATACCAAACAAGTTTACGCCAATACACCCTTTACCGATAAAATAGCCATAACCGCAAAAGGCGAAGCCGGTAACCCTATCCCGCGCAAAAGAGGCGAGCGGTCGCCAATAAAATATGTGTTTTACATTATTAAAGAAAACCGCACGTACGACCAGGTACTGGGCGATATGCCTGCCGGCAACGGCGATACATCTCTTTGCATCTTCGGACAAAAGGTAACGCCAAACCTGCATGCCATAGCCAGCGAATACGCCTTAATGGATAATTTTTATGTAGATGCTGAAGTGAGTGCCGACGGGCATAACTGGAGCATGGCTGCCTACGCCACCGATTTTGTGGAAAAAACATGGCCTACAAGCTACGGCAGCCGTGGCGGCAATTACGATTTTGAAGGCACCCGTAAGGCCGCGTACCCACGCGACGGCTTTATTTGGGATTATTGCAAACGTGCCGGGGTAAGCTACCGCACTTACGGCGAATTTGCCGAAGGGGGCGACAAACCAAAGGCAAACCTAAAATCGCTGGAGGGGCATTTCTGCCTTAAATCTCCGGATTTTGATTTGAGCATTAAAGACATTACCCGGGAGGCTATTTGGGAGCACGATTTCGATTCGCTGTTAACCATTAATAAAGTACCTCAGTTTAATACCGTGCGTTTGGGTAACGACCATACCAGCGGCCAACGCAAAGGCGCGTTCTCGCCAATTGCAGCCGTTGCAGATAACGATTTGGCCGTGGGGCGCTTTATCGAGCACCTTTCGCAAAGCCCGATATGGAAAGAATCGGCGGTGTTTGTATTGGAGGATGACGCCCAAAATGGCCCCGACCATGTAGATGCACACCGTTCACCGGTTTATGTGGTTAGCCCCTATGCAAAACGCAATGCGGTAATCCATAACATGTACTCTACTTCGGGCGTATTGCGTACTATCGAACTGATACTGGGTTTGCCGCCCATGAGCCAGTATGATGCTGCCGCCATGCCTTTATACGAGTGCTTCACAGCAAAGCCGGATTTTACGCCTTATGTAGCTAAAGCGCCGCAGGTGGATATTGAGCAGCGCAATGTTGCTGTAAACGAAAGCAGCCGCCGGTCGGAATTATTTAACCTGGCCGAGGAAGATGCCGCGCCCGACCTTGATTTGAACGAAGTAATTTGGAAATCGATAAAAGGCGAGATGGCCGTGATGCCTGCACCAAAGCGCAGCGCTTTCGTAATTTTAGAGAAGAAAAAGAAACAGGATGATGATTGATTTGTTGATATATTTACCTTAGAAATATCACGAACAATGACGATCCTCGAAAATGAATTCCTCAAAGTAGCTATCAGTACAAAAGGGGCACAACTAAGCTCGCTCCGCAACAAAGCAACAGGCGTTGAACATATGTGGCAGGCCGACCCAACCGTATGGGCATGGCATGCGCCAAACCTTTTCCCGATAGTTGGGCAACTGATAAACGACGAACTATTGGTAGACGGGCAGACCTACCCGATGAAGCGGCACGGCTTTGCACGGCAGTCGGATTTTATAAAACTCGACCGCAATGATGTTTCGGCGGGGTTCTCGCTACCCAACTGCGAAAAGACTATGGCCGTATATCCTTATAAATTCGATTTCCAGGTTTTATATACGCTGATAGATAATGCCCTGCGGATAACTTACAAACTCATCAACCGCGATAAAAAAACCATTTATTTTTCTGTTGGAGGGCACCCGGCATTCAATGTCCCCTTCAACGCCGGAGAAAATTACGAGGATTATTATATAGAATTTGAATCGGGCGAAAAACCCGACACACATCTTTTATCGCCCGACGGCTTATTTACAGGTGAAACTGCACCTGTTGCTATTACAAATAAAAAACTGCCTTTAACGCGCGATTTGTTTGCAGCCGATGCATTGGTGTTTAAAAACCTAAAATCGCGCATGGTTACCATTAAAAGCGAAAAGCACGAGCATAGCCTATCGGTAGAGTTTCCGCACTTTAACTATCTGGGCCTTTGGGCGAAGCCGGGAGCCGACTTTTTATGCATCGAACCCTGGCTGGGCTGCGCCGATTCGGTAGGTGAGCCTAAGGACATTAAATACAAAGAAGACATTCAAAAAATAGCTGTGGGGCACGTTTTTGAAGCTTCTTTTTACATAAGTATTTAAGCCTGGTATTTTTTTTAACTTTAGTAAAACATTAACTTCACTTTTACGCTTATCAATAAAACACTCAACAATTAAACGCTATGAAAAAGAAAATTTATTTAATCGCCGCGACCATGTTGCTTATGGTAGCATCATTTAGTTCAAATGCTGCAACTTTTACTGATGACAAAAAAGCTTTCAAAGAAGCTGCTGCTAAAATGACCGACGAGCAAAAACACGCACGTATTGAAGAAATTAAAACTCGTGTAAATGAAATTAAAGCTATGGACAAATCTGATTTGAACAAAGCTGAAAAATCGGAATTGAAAGCTGAGTTAAAAAGCCTAAAGCACGAAGCACAAGCCATGGGTGGCGGTGGTGTTTACCTTTCTATTGGTGCAATCATCATCATCATCTTAGTATTGATCCTGATCCTGTAATCGGCAAATACAAAAAATTGATATAAAAAATGCCCTGTAATCCAGGGCATTTTTTATTGTCCCCTACTGGTAAATATTCTTCAGTTCGGCCTTGGCTTTGGCAAACCACTCGCGGCTACTCTTTTTCTCCATGGCGCTTAAGTGTGGCTGCTCCTCCAGCATATCGGTAAAAATTTTTTCGGCATCTTCTATCCTATCTTGCCTAACCAAAAACAGCCCGTATTGGTACCGTTGCTCAAAATACGAATACCGGCCTTTCATTGCTTTAAACTCGTTCTCGGCGGCATCAATATTGCCTAACTGCTCCAGCGCCATAGCATACGTAATATGCGCAGGCGAGCGGGGAAACTGCGGCAACTTGTAAAGCCTTTTGGCTATGGGCAATATATCAGCGTAACGTTGTTGTTTGTAATAAGCAATTATCAGTTGCGCCATCACGTGCTCATTTTCGGCAAAAGCACCGGTTAGGCTGGCCTTGTAAATATCAACAGCTTTATCCGTGAAGCCGGCATCCAAATAAGCGTCGGCAAGTTTTATACGGTTTGCAAAGGTATCGGTAAAGCGTACTTCGTCTTCCAACCGCTGAAGTTTAACGCCGGGATTAAATACCGCTTTAACGTCTATTTTAGGAGCGCTGATGCGGCGGTTGCTTATTACTTCCTGGTAAAGATAAATGAGGCTGCCTATAACGGGTAGGAATACGATGAGCCAGATCCACTTTTGCAGCGTACCATTTCTGTAGGCATGGAAAGCGCATATGGCCTGCAAACCAATAGGTATATAGTACATGTAGTCGCCGTGGAGAGACATGGGGCTTGTATTATTGTGATAACGTACCCAAAAATATAAAAATGCCGCGTTTTGCAGCATGTTTATATTAATCTTTTCCTGCTTCGTTAAGTACCGGATGATCGAAGGTCGATAATTCGGTGTGCCCGCTTTTCAATTCATCAAAAACCACCACCTCGTTAGTGCCTTTTTTTAACCAAACAGCCGGTATATATAAGGTTTGCTGCGCACCAATACCCCAGTATTTACCTGCATTATGGCCGTTTATAAAAACAAAGCCCTTGCCAAAGCCGTGCATATCTAAATAAGTATCGCCAAGACCGCGTAAAGCAAACGTACCGCGGTAAAGGGCAGGCTGTGCTATTTCATCCCCCGCCTGTACAGGCAGGTACTTCATACCCGCAAGCGAGGTAAAAGGGAAGCGGTACATTTTCCAACCTAATAATTCCTGCCCGTTAAGGGTTACTTTATCCGTAATACCCTGGCGGTTATCAGTTAGGTAAGGCCCATAATTAATGC
>NZ_CAMLOV010000188.1 GCF_946481715.1 uncultured Mucilaginibacter sp.
GGCAAATACATCGCCTATAATGATAAAAACGATGTACTGCGTATAGCCGAAGCCGCTACAGGGGACGTTAAGTTTGAATACAAAGATGCTTACGCGGGCATAAACGAATTATCGTGGTCGCCCAATAGCACCTTCCTCAATATCTCGCAAAACATCGAGAATCTGAACGCCCAGATCAACGTAATTGATACCCGCAGCATGAAGATGATACCGGTTACTACCAGCAGGCTAAACAGTTACAGCCCTGCCTGGGCAGCCGATGGCAAATGGCTTTACTTTTTAAGCGACCGCAACCTTCGTTCTGTAACGCGCTCACCGTGGGGACCGAGGCAACCGGAACCGTATTATACCAATACAACTAACATATACGCTATGGCGTTGGACACCGCCGCTAAATTCCCTTTTCTGCAAACGGATTCGTGGTTAACCGATTCAGTATTTACTACCATTGATAAGCAAGGCGTTACCAAAACCAAAAAGATAGATAAAAAGAAACCGGCTGTAGAGCCTGCCAAGGTGTACGACTGGGCAATGGCACAGAAATCGCTTTACCAGGTGCCCGTAAAAAGCGCTAATATAGGTGGGCTGGCCATAGCAAACGGTTATTTATACTGGCTGGATATGGGCGCCGACGGCGAGAACGATGGCGGCAAGATATTCGCCCTGAAAATCACCGAAAGCAAAAAACCCACCCCTACCGAAGTAGCAGCGGGCGTTAATGGCTTTAACGTGTCGGCCAACGGCAAAAAAATATTGATCAATTACGCAAACAAAAATTTGGCGGTTGCCGATGCTGATGGTAGCAAGGTAGATGCTGATAAAGCAAAAGTAGAATTAAATAACTGGAGTTTCGCCATAAACCCACCGCAGGACTGGCAGCAAATGTTTGACGATGCCTGGCGTATGATGCGCGATTACTTTTACGACCGCGACCTGCATAAAGTAGACTGGGCATCCGTTAAAAAACAATACGAGCCACTGCTTCCGCGCATAACCGACCGCTATGAACTGGACGACCTGCTGAGCCAAATGGTGGGCGAGCTATCTGCCCTGCACACCTTTGTATACGGTGGCGATAAACGCACCTCGCAGGACAAGATACAAACCGGCGTGCTGGGTGCTAAGCTGAGCAAAACCGATGCAGGATTTAAGATTGAGCACATTTACGATTCGGACCCGGACTTTAGCTTCTCATCGCCTTTGGCTAAACCGGAGTTGCGCATTAGGGAAGGTGACGTAATTACCGCTATAAACAATGTACCGCTTAAGGATGTGAACGATGTAGGCGAGTTGCTGCCCAATAAGGTGAACATACCTGTAAAACTTACGCTTATAGATAAAGCTAAGAAGAGCTACGAGCAAGTGGTAAAACCATTTTCGGCAAGGGACGAGTACAACCTGCGCTACGGCGAATGGGAATATTCGAGAAGATTGAAAGTAGACAGTGCCAGCAATAACGAGATCGGTTACGTGCACTTGAAGGCCATGGGCGGCGATGACATGGACGACTTTGTAAAACAGTTTTACCCCATTTTCAATCGCAAAGGGCTGATACTTGATGTACGCGAAAATTTTGGCGGCAACATTGATAGCTGGGTGCTGGAGAAACTGCTGCGTAAAGCATGGATGTACTGGCAAGGCCGTACAGGCGGGCCAACCTGGAACATGCAATACGCCTTCCGTGGCCACATGGTGATCCTGTGCGACCAGCAAACTGCATCAGACGGGGAAGCCATTACAGAGGGCTTCAGGAGGCTTGGTTTGGGCAAGGTGATAGGTATGCGTACCTGGGGCGGCGAGATATGGCTATCATCAGACAACCGTATGGTTGATAACGGCATAGCCAGTGCTGCCGAAATGGGCGTATTTGGGCCTGAAGGAAAATGGCTGATAGAAGGCCGCGGCGTAGAGCCGGATATAGAAGTCGACAACCTGCCCTACGAAACCTACAGGGGAAAAGACGCGCAACTGGAGGCTGCCTTAAACTACCTTAAACAACAAATAAAAGAACACCCGGTAGAAAAGGTGGTATCGCCAAAATTCCCGGATAAATCCTTCAAATATTAACAACACCGATAGCTGGTCCATAAATAGCCGTTAGCTATTTATGGACCAGTTTATCTCTGCATTAATATCGATATAGCATCGCTCGTTATTTAAGGTAGCTTACATATAATAAGGACACGCCCTGGCGGGGCAGGTTTATTACTTTACTTATGCTTGCGTTGGCAAGGGTTAACACCGTAGGCTTTCCGATTGATTTTAACATTCCTGCCTGCTCTAATTGCGCTATCTGGGCTACCGTTGGTGAAGCCGGAGATCCCATTTTTTTCCATACGGCGTAGGAATTACTGTGCTCATCATCAATGCGGTATTCGGTAATTTTAACTTTTTTAGCGTCGCTGCGTAGCCCCGTAATATTCACGGTAATAGGCTCGGCATCGCTTTGCTTGTCTTTATCCGCATAGTTCCAAACCATAACGGTTACCTGCTTATCGTTTTTTGATGCCAGCCCGCCTATATCTGTTTGCTGCCCGCGAATGCTGGAATCGAGGATGGTTTTAAGATCGTACATGCGGTTACCTATAACCTTTACCCTCGTTCCTTTCATCTTACCAAACATCCTGAAAACATTCAGCACAGGTTTATCCACCCCGTTAGTAGCCAGATCCCGAAAACCTGCAAACCACGGCTGGTTTTCAAACTCGAACGACCAGCTAACCGCACCGATCAGGTTAGTTTTATAAGTGTCCATCAATTCGTAAACCCTGGCAAACGAAGCCGCGGTATAACTGGAGTACATAGTGCCGTTGCGGTAAGCATTCTCGGGATTGGTTGACATCCCGCAGGCAGCGCAACCCTCCGGATCGGATTCGCCTATCACGATAGGGATGTTCTTAAGCGCAGCGAAAGAGTTGATCTCTTTAAAATGCCCGGCAATATCATTAAGCTGCCGCTTAATGCTCATCACAACCGTGTCTTTATCCAGTCTTGGCGCTCCCTTTGCATGAAACAACACCAAATCAAGTGGCGACCCTATTTTACCGGTTACATAATTGGTATCAAGCAGACAGTGCCGTAAAAAACCATCGAGCCATTTTTCGCCTCCGCCTGTAACATCGGGGCCTCCAATGCGTGCGGTAGGCAATGCGCGTTTCACCGCGTTGGCGGCATAATCATATAATTTATAAAATTCGGCCGGGGTGCCTTTCCAGTAAACAATGTTTGGTTCGTTCCATACCTCCCAATACCAGCTTTCTACTTCCTTTTTTCCGTATCGGGCAACGCAATGGTTTACCCACTGGTAAACCAGCTCACCCCACTTTTTATAATCTTTAGGCGGATACGCCCAGCCGGTTTCAATCTTCCCATAGTTCTTGCCGGGTTTCCAACTATGCTGGTATGGTTCCGGCATTACCGATAACGCTTTTGGCATAAAGCCAATCTGCGCCAGTGGCTTCATACCGCGTTTAATGTAAGTATCAAAAATACTGTCTACTATACGGTAGTTGTAAATAGGTTTCCCATCGGCATCTTCGGTATAAATATTGGTCGATCCCCATTTTAAGGCAGGTGTGCCATCTCCGGTGGTCAACAGGTTATGCGCACGCACATATACCGGTACGGGGCTAAGCGCGGCAAGTTCCGTCAGGAGTTTGCGCCCATCCTTCATATAGGTGTAATTAGGTTCGTCATAGCCAAACCACGCCCACAACGGCCGCATCTCTCCAAGCTCCTGTTGCAGGTTTACGTTAATAACTGCGGGTGTTTTTTGCGCATAAACTTTGCCGCATAGCACAACAAGCATCAATAATAGTACACCAAGTTGTTTCATAGGTTAAAATTTAACGGTTAAGCTAAGCAAATTAATTCGGGCGTTAATGTATTAAAATTAAAACGGATACTTATATATCTCCCACATTCTTTGGCAATAACAGATTGCTATTATTCTTAAATTAATTTAGCTTTGTTTTAGTATAAACCTGATATAAACTTAATGAACATCGTAGCGGAGCAATCAACTATCCCGGGGCTCATCCGGAATGTTGTAGCGAATATACACCCGGATACCAAAACCTTTATGATGCATAAGGTAAAGGATACCTGGGTAGAGATCACCTATAAACAAGCTTTAGAGAACATCGACGCCATATCGGCCTGGTTTCTGGATATAGGCATACAAAAAGGCGACCGGCTGGCCCTCATTATTGAGAACGGGCCCGACTACGTTTATTACGACCAGGCACTACAGCAAATTGGTGCTATAAATACATCCATATACCCTACCCTATCTGAAGCAGAAATAGAATATATCCTGAACGATTCGGAAGCACGTACCATTCTTTGCGGCAATCCCTTTTTGTTCCGCAAGGTTTTAAAAATTGCCAATAACTGCAGCTCGCTTATCCGGATCATCCCTGCGTTTGATGATTTTGAAAAGTTCAGCGATAAACTAAACCTGAATGCCGGCGTTGTTGGCTTCAAAAAAGTGATTGAGGAAGGGCTTGCCTGCGTTGAAAAATATGCGCAAGCCATAAACGCAGCAAGTGAAGCAATTTTACCATCGGATATTTCCTGCCTTATCTATACATCCGGCACTACCGGCACGCCTAAGGGCGTGATGCTTACGCATAGCAACCTCACCCAAAATGCAAGATGGAGCTTAGTGCAAATACCCATCATCGAAAGTAGTGACCTATTCCTTTCCTTCCTGCCGCTTTCGCATGTATTTGAACGTACGGCTACTTATTATATCAGTTTAAACAAAGGCTGTACCATTGCATTTGCGCAAAGCCTGGAACTTTTGGCCAAAAACATGATGGAAATTAAGCCCACGGTACTATGCTGCGTACCGCGTTTGCTGGAGCGTATACACGACAAAGCCATGAAAAACGGGCTTGCGGCCGGCGGAATGAAAACCAAAATATTTACCTGGGCATTGAAAATTGGTGAGCAAGTTCGCCACCTCGCCGAAGCAGGTAAAAAGCCTGGCTTAATATTAAGTACACAACATAAATTGGCTGATAAATTGGTATTCGGCAAAATAAAAGAAAAAACAGGCGGGCACTTAAAGTTGTTGGTATCTGGTGGCGGCGCCTTGCCAAAAAATATCGGCGAGTTTTTTGGGAATATCGGTATCATGGTATTAGAGGGTTTTGGTTTGACTGAAACCTCGCCTGTAATGGCCGTAACAGAAGATCACCGTATCATCATCGGTACCGTTGGCCGCATTATCCCGGGTATTGAGGTGGCCATACAAAATGTGGATACCAAAAAGATATACACCATCCAAACACACGATAATTTTAAACCAGATTTCACTTCGGAAGAAGGCGAAATCATCGTGCGCGGCCATTGTGTTATGAAAGGTTACTGGCGCAAGCCAGAAGAAACCGCTGCCGTTATTGATAGCGAAGGATGGTTTCACACTGGCGACATAGGCCGGTTTTACAAAGGCAACCTGCAAATTACCGACAGGCTTAAAAATATGCTGGTAAACGCTTACGGCAAAAACATTTACCCTACACCGGTAGAAAACACCTATTTGAAAAGCCCTAAAATTGAACATGTATTTTTATTGGGCGATAAACGCGAATACATCACCGCCATATTAGTGCCAGGCCGCGAATTGCTGCAGGAAACTTTCCACCTGGGTAACGACTTTTTTGAAAAACCGGATGTGTTTATCGAGGATCCTGAGATTATCGAATGGATAAACCAGGATGTTAAAAAACACTCCAACGAACTCGCTAAATTCGAGCGTATAAAAAACTTCAAAGTAAAGCGTTTACCATTTAGCATGGAAGATGGCGAGATAACTCCAACCATGAAGGCCAAGCGCAAGGTGATTGAAAAAAAGTACGCCGAAGCTATAGATGAATTGTATTTGCAGGAAGCAGAGGCGGATTAATAAAAGTATAGGTTTATGGCTTTTTAGTAGGCGTGTACTTCCAAAAATCTTTCTTCAAGTTAGGGTTACCCGTGCCTGCGTAGCCAATACCGTCAATAGCAAAGCTTACGGCATCGTAGCGTGCTTCGCCGCTAAAAGTGGTTACCTTTGTCCATTTGTTAGCAAGGGCATCGTATTTGTACCAATCGTCGGCGGATGATGTTGCGGTTGTACCCATGCCCACATAGCCATCGGTGCCGATAACAAACTGGCTGCTAAAAACACGTTCCTTCCCTGTAAAATCTGCCTTGGCTGTCCATTTATTGGATGCAGGGTCGTACTCCCAAAAGTCTTTTTTTACCAGATCTGGTGCCGCTCCTCCCAGCCCTGCGTAACCTTTGCCGCCGATAGCAAAGGCCGCTACGCCAAAACTGCCATTGCCGGGGTAATCAGCCAGGCGCGTCCATTTATCTGTGGCGGCTTCATACTTCCAAAAATCTTTATAATTAGCATCGTAATTATTATTGGTGCCAAGGCCTAGGTAGCCTGTACCGTTTATCTCAAATGCAATAACGCTTTCGCGTTCTACTCCGGGGAAATTCGCTTTTTGCGTCCAAACATCGGTGGCAGGGTTATACTCCCAAAAATCTTTGTTTTGCGGCGTGGCGCCGGGGTCGTCATATTGTATTCCGTAACCCGTACCTACATAAGCTTTACCGTTAATGCTAAAACCGCGGATATATTCGGCAGCTTGCCCGGGATAATCAGCCTTGCGTGTCCATTTGTCGGTGGTGGGGTCGTATTCCCAGAAATCGTAAAGAGGTACAACATTAAACCCCGAACCCGCATTGCCACCTACAATATAACCTTTGCTGCCGATAGTAAAAGCGTAAGACCGTACGCGGCCAACGCCGGGGAAATCACCGAGCTGTTTCCATAAACCTGGTAACGCATTATCATAATTAGGCACAAAGGGCTTCTCCTTTTTACAGGAGGCAAACGCAGTTAGGGCGATAAACAACAGGAAAACTCTTTTAAAAGGCATAACTAATTGGCGGGATAAAGTAAATATATCATTTTCATTTTACATGTATTGATATACCACCCTTTAACTACGTTATTAAGCCCGGTGCGGTTGCTTTTTAGGCGTTTAACAAGCCTTGGTAAATATCAATAAACTGCCCTACATGCAGCCCATCTGTTAAACCATGATGCACGGTTATAGATAGCGGCATCATTTTTCGCCCATGTACCTCCGTAACCTTACCTACCGATAATTTGGTGGAGCTATCCTTATAGGAAAAGCTGCGCGCATGGGTAAGCCCGGTAAATTTTATGCCCGGCATGGCCGAAAAGTGGATGATATTTTCGTAGGAGACGCTCAGGTCGAGCCCCCTGGTGGCCAGTATGCGTTCCGTTTCTATCTTTGCTGCAGCAATAAATTCCTCCAGCGTGGGCATAAATGGCACAAAACCAAAACCAAAAGTACCATCGGGCCGAAGCACTACGTGAGTAACATCTATCTTATCGTACAGAAAAACTTCGTTGTTTATAGTACGGTACCTAAAGCTTTCGTGCTTGTTAATTGCTGTAATAGCACAATATAAATAGTACATATAAAACGAAACACTCAGCTCTTTTGCCTTCTTATAAGCTGTAGTACAATCCACATCCACATTTACGCTAAAATATGGCTCCTCAAAACTGTTGAACAACTTAAAATGATCTTCGCGCAGCCAGCCTTCTAATTCTATTTTAGTTCTCATCTATAATAGCTCCAGGATTTCCTTTATGTGTTCAACGCTTTTAAAGCGTTCGTTATCTATACTTTCCTCTATCTGCTCGTGTGCCCAGGTAATATGGTAAGGTACATGTACGCCATAACCGCCTACGCTCAGAACCGGCAAAATATCGCTTTTTAGCGAGTTGCCCACCATCAATAATTCCGACGGCTGTATATCCAAATGTTTAAGCAGTTTGAGGTAATTGGCGTCATCCTTTTCGCTCATGATCTCGATATGGTGAAAATAAGAGGCAAGCCCCGATTTGCGCAGTTTACGTTCCTGATCAAGCAGGTCGCCTTTTGTGGCTACTACCAGCCGGTATTTATCTTTTAGGGCTTCCAGCACATCTTCTACCCCGTCCAGCAGCTCTATAGGCTGGTTAAGCATTTGCTTCCCCAGGTCCATTATCTGCTTAACCACTTCAATGCTTAGCGTATCATTGGTGATTTTCATGGCAGCTTCTATCATTGACAGGATAAAGCCTTTAATACCATATCCATACAAGGCCAGGTTTTCTATTTCGATGCGCAGGAGCTCACGTTCCAGGTCATGCCGCGAGAGGTAATCGCTCAGCAGTTCGCAAAAACGTTCTTCTGTTTGCCTGAAATAGGGTTCGTTCACCCAAAGGGTATCATCAGCGTCGAACGCGATAACTTTGATGTTCATGCGGTAAAGGTATTTATTTACCGACAAAATAAAACCCGACAAAATTACATTGGGCGTTAATTATCGTATGATAAGGTTGCCTGGTTCTCAAATCTCATATCTAACATCTCATATCTCGCTCAAAAACCCTATTTTTGCACCCTTAAATTACACCGTACTAATATGAGTATTGCGCTATCCGAACAGGAAATTATACGCCGCGAATCGTTACAAAAACTTCGCGATCTGGGCATCAATCCCTACCCTGCCGAAGCTTATGAAGTGGATGCCTGGGCACAGGATATTAATGACAATTTTAACGCCAACCCGGATAAATATAAACAGGTTACCATAGCCGGCCGTATCATGACTCGCCGTATTATGGGCAGCGCTTCTTTTTTTGAACTGCAGGATAGCACCGGCCGTGTGCAGGTATACATTAAACGAGATGATATTTGCCCGGACGAAGACAAAACGCTTTATAACACCGTATTTAAAAAGCTATTGGATATTGGTGATTACATTGGTGTAAAAGGCTATGTATTTTTAACACAAACCGGCGAGATCTCGGTACATACACAGGAATTAACCATCCTCTCTAAATCGCTCAAACCATTGCCGGTTGTAAAACGCGAAGACGACGGCACCATCCACGATGGTTTCACCGACCCCGAAATGCGTTACCGCCAGCGTTATGTAGATCTGACCGTTAACCCTGAATATAAAAACATCTTCATCAACCGCTCCAAGGTAATAAGCGCCATGCGCGGATACTTTAACACCCAGGGCTGGATGGAAGTAGAAACCCCCATCCTTCAGCCCGTGCATGGCGGTGCAGCGGCACGGCCGTTTGCTACCCACCACAACACGTTGGATATGCCACTGTTCTTGCGGATTGCCAACGAACTTTACCTGAAAAGGCTTATCGTTGCCGGCTTTGATGGCGTTTACGAGTTCGGCAAAATGTTCCGTAACGAGGGTATGGACCGTACCCACAACCCGGAATTTACCGCCATGGAAATTTACGTGGCCTATAAAGATTATATCTGGATGATGGCCATGGTGGAGGAGTGTTTGGAAACCGTTGCCAAAGCCGTTCACGGTATCCCTGTAGTGCAAGTTGGTAAGCATGAGATAAACTTTGCCGGGCCTTACGAAAAATTATCCATGTATGATTCTATCCTGAAATATACAGGCATAGACGTATCGCAAATGGACGAGGCGGGCTTGCTTAAAGTTTGTGCCGATCTGGGTATTGAAACCAATGCTACTATGGGCAAAGGCAAACTGGTAGATGAGATTTTTAGCGCCAAAGTAGAGGCTAACCTGATCCAGCCGACCTACATTACCGATTATCCTATCGAGATGACACCGCTTGCCAAAAAACATCGGACAAAGGATGGTTTGGTTGAGCGTTTTGAGTTGTTTGTAAACGGGAAAGAAATAGCTAACGCCTATTCGGAATTAAACGACCCGATTGACCAGCGCGAGCGCTTAGAAGAGCAATTAGTATTAGCAGGCCGCGGCGACGACGAGGCAATGGCTATGGATGACGACTTTTTACGCGCACTTGAGTACGGCATGCCGCCGACATCCGGCTTAGGC
>NZ_CAMLOV010000189.1 GCF_946481715.1 uncultured Mucilaginibacter sp.
CGAATACGTTAATTATGCGGCCTTCCTGTTAGCCGTATTTTCGATGCTGAGGCTGGCTAAGTTCAACAGCGATACACGCCAGGCCGATAGCTTTATAGGCTTACCAACCCCCGCAAATGCGATACTTATCGCATCTATCCCTTTAATACTACAGCAATATGATGGCCTGGCACGTTATATCCTTAACCCTTATGCAATATTAATTTTTATTGCCCTGATGTGCACGCTGCTGGTGGCAGAGATCCCGCTGATGTCGTTAAAATTTAAGAACAGCGATTTCAATAAAAATTTTTACCGTTATTTATTGCTGCTGTTTTCGGCAATACTCATACTATTTTTTAAATTTGCGGCAGTTCCGGTGGTTATAGTAATGTATATCACCCTATCTATAATTCAACTAAAATTTGCCGACGATACCATCATGAGTGGCTCGCACAGAAAATAAACTCAGAAGGTATCTTCCTAACACAATCACAACATGAAAAAATTCCTGGCCGAAATAGATGTAATGCCGAAAAAAGAAATCCTTGACCCGCAAGGCAAAGCTGTAACCGGCAGCATGAAGAATTTAGGCTTATCCGAAATTCAGAACGTACGCATAGGCAAGCATATCTCCTTAGAAATTGAAGCTGAGAGTACCGAAACCGCCAGCGCCAAAGTTGATGAAGCCTGTAAAAACCTATTAGCCAACCTGATTATGGAAAGCTATAGCTTTAAGCTGGAAGAAGTAGCTTAAGTTAGAGGAAAGACCGTTAGATTCAAGAATCAAGACAGAAACAGGTTATCGCTGATAGTTTGTTGTAAATAAAAAGAGGCGATCACATTATGTGGTTGCCTCTTGTATTATGTAGGAATTCTTTGGTCTTGTTTCTTGTTTCTTGATTCTAAAATCCTAAAGGTTCGCTTCCTTCTCTATCTTAATTTTGTTAAGCTCTATCAGGTTTTTATTCACCATGGTTTTTACCTGGTTAAATTTCTCGATGATCTCGGGTGGGTTGGCGGCACCGGTTTTACAGGCTATTTCAACTTCCTGTATCGTCGCCTGGCTCCATGGCATGCCAAAAAAGCCGAGGTTTGGTTTCAGTTTGTGCGATGCCTGTGCGGCAACTACCCAGTCCTGCGCATCAATTGCTGCGGTAATGCTGGCCAGCAATTGCGGCGTTTGATCTAAGAACATGGCGATAGAATCCACAATAAATTCGTCGCTGCCATCGGCAATTTCGTATAAAAAGTCAAGATCAAGGTCTTGCGCAGGTATGTTATCGGCCATCGTACAGGTTTATAGTTCAAAAGTATAATTTTTTTACAATCAAGCTATCTTTTAGCTCATTTTTGAGCGCTAAAATATTTTTATTTAAAACTGGGTGCACAAACTCCGGGGCTATCTCCACCAACGGCTCCAATGTAAACCGGCGGTTGTGCAACTGCGGGTGGGGTACAATTAAATCCGGCTCATTAATTACTTCGTCGCCATAAAATAAAATATCAATATCAATAATACGCGAGCCCCATTTAACCTCGCGTTTGCGGCCCATCTGCAATTCTATACCGAGTATCTTTTGGAGTATATCTTTAGCAGGAAGGTTGGTTTGCAGCATAATCACCTGGTTAAGGTAATCCGGCTCGTCGGTTTTACCCCAGGATTGCGTTTCGTAAACTGATGAGGCATTTATTATGGGGGCAACCTCCTCCGCTATGTGTGCAATTGCCTGTTGTAAAAACAATTGGCGGTTGCCCAGGTTAGTCCCCAATAATAAAAAAACAGTAATCATGTTGTAACAAATATCTTATATCAGGCTCTTAATAATTAGTAAGCAGCCCTTATTTAGTAACTTTGCATATATAAACGATTTATAACAGTTAATGAAACAATTCTTCAAATTCGTATTCGCCACGGTAGTGGGCATCATTATTTCTTCGGTAATATTTGTAGTGTTGTTTTTTTTGGTGATAGGCGGGATAATAGCCGCTGCAAGCTCAGATAAATCACCGGATGTGGATGCAAATTCTATATTGCACGTAAAAATAGATTACCAAATAAACGAACGTACGCCTAATAACCCCTTTGCGGGGCTTGGCTTTTTAGGCTTCGACGGCGAAAAAGCCCTGGGGCTTAATGATATTTTGGCCAGCATCAAAAAGGCTAAAAGCGATGACAATATAAAAGGCATCTTTTTAGACGAAAGTTACATGATGCAGGGGCAGGCCACTACTGAGGAGATCCGTAATGCACTAATCGACTTTAAAAAATCGGGCAAATTTATTGTTGCCTATTCTGAAATATACACACAGGGCTTTTACTACCTGGCCTCGGTTGCCGATAAGGTTTATATGAACCCAAAAGGAATTATCGAATTTAAAGGCTTTAGTTCTGAAGTTACCTTCCTGAAAGGCGCTTTGGATAAACTGGGCATCGAGGCGCAGATCATTAAAGTAGGCACCTATAAAAGCGCTGTTGAACCGTTCTTTTTAACAAAAATGAGCGATGCTAACCGGCTGCAGGTTACCTCCTACCTTGGTTCGATGTATAACCATTTCCTTACCGGGATTGGCAACAGCCGCCATATTAATAAAGACTCGCTATTCAATTACGCCAATAACGGTACAATCCAGGAGCCGGAAGATGCCTTAAAATATAAACTGGTTGACGGGCTGAAATACAAAGACGAAATTTTAAGCGACCTGAAAAACCGCACAGATATAGCAGAGAAAAACGACCTGCACAGCGTTGAATTAGCTGATTACGTAAAAAGCAACCCGAAAGAAGACGATAAGGACGACGACGACGCAAAGAAACATTCGAAAAACCGCATAGCCATTATTTATGCTTCGGGCGAGATCAGCGGGGGCGATGGCGATGATAACAGCATCGGTTCTGAGAAGATATCAAAAGCAATCCGCAAAGCACGTACCGACGATAAAGTAAAAGCCGTTGTATTGAGAGTGAATTCACCGGGTGGCAGTTCGTTGGCATCTGACGTGATATGGCGCGAAGTAATGCTGACCAAAAAGGTGAAGCCTATTATTGTTTCGATGGGCGATGTGGCTGCATCGGGTGGTTATTACATCGCCTGTGCTGCAGATTCTATCTATGCTGAGCCAAATACCATTACGGGTTCTATCGGCATCTTTGCGGTGCTACCCAACATGCAGAAATTTTTTAACGATAAACTGGGCATCACCTTCGATGGTGTAAAAACCGGTAAATATGCCGATTTAGGCGATGTAAGCCGCCCGTTAACGCCCGAAGAGCGCGCCATTTTGCAAAAAAGCGTGAACCGCGGGTACGATACTTTCACCAAAGCCGTAGCTGATGGGCGTAAAAAAACACAGGCCTATATCAACTCCATTGGTCAGGGCCGCGTGTGGACAGGCGAGCAAGCTTTACAAAACGGATTGGTTGATAAGCTGGGCAACATTAGCGATGCGGTGGCGTCTGCTGCAAAAAAGGCCAAGCTGAAAGATTACCAACTGGTAAGCTACCCCGAGCAAAAAAGCATCCTCAGTAAATTTGGGCAAGGTTTTTCTGCCGAGGTAAAGGCTCATTTTGTAAAGGCCGAGCTTGGCGAAAACTACAAATACTACGAACAAATAAAAGGCGTAACCCAAATAATGCGCACCCCGCAGGCACGCATGCCTTACGATGTGGTTATAAAATAATTTTGTGTTTAAATATTTTGATGGAAAAGCTGCCTGTAAGGGTGGCTTTTTTATTTACCGAAGAATAACCAAAGAATAATTGAGATTAATGTAGTACTAAGCACCAATAAATCTAAACGGACAGATTTATTAATGGAGTCATACCAACGGGGAGTTTGATAGGGAGCAGAGTTAGCTGCATCTTTAAGATAAGCGTAGTCCGTATAAGTGAAATCTTCTATCCAACAAAAAGTCCCTAACATGTTTACCTCTGTTGCACTTTCAACCAACGCAACATACTGTGCCGGGATCCATGAATAAAGTATTCTGTTACCTTTGTATTCTTCCATGTAAAACCATGTGTCTATGGGAGTGCAATCGTTGATATCTATAAACCCATTCGACTCTTGTTCTGCAGCTCCATCCCAGATTACCGTATCAATTTCGGTAACTAATATTTTCCCTTCAAAATTGCCAACTGAAATCAGGCCTGACGATATCTTATTGTCCATCTGTTGTTTAAATAACCTGTTATACAAGTCTTTATTTTCAGATTCAAGCGGATCGAGCGACCAATCTGCAGACGTGTAAAATGGAGGTGAATATTGGCTTGCCACAAAAGAAAACATTGGGTTGCCATTATAAATTGGGTTAAAACTCCTTAATATTTCTGCCGGAGATTTCTCCGTATTAGCCAGCTGCATTTCGCAGTAGACCTGTGTAAGCACAAGGTTTCTATTAAATATTTCCTGATCGACGCCGGGCATTCTTTTTTGCGCGGTTTCCCTTATATTATTATTCACAGCAAATCTGCCTATGTTAATGGTACCTGTGGGGTTCTCCATCCAATCGAATATTTCAAGTGCATTTACAGCAATGCCTTGGTCAACAGTTGCCACAAATGGTTCCGGTATCCAGGCGTATAATATAGGGCAATTTTTACCTTGCCCTATATAAAACCACGTATCTATTGGGGGGCAATCATTACCATCTATAAACCCTTCAGTGTATGCCTCCGAAGCACCGTCCGGTAGTGCTTCGTAGATATCAATCATTAAAATTTTCCCGTTCGCGGTAGTTGTTCTTTGAATACCTTTTAACAAATTACGTTTATATTCTAATTGGAGATCAAAAAACCTGTCATATAAACCTAGATCGAGTGGGTCTGTATTGTACTCCAAGTATGTGTAAGGCCCATCCAAAAAACGAAACATTGGTTTACCATCATACTCAAGGTTAATACTGCGCAAAATTTCAGAAGCATGCCTATCGCTATTCGCCAGCTGTATTTCACAGTACGCTTGCGTAAGCAGCAGGTTTTTAGCAAATGTTTCATTATTAAGCATTGAAACTGGTTCCATTTCGTAAATATAATATTTAGTTAGCATACTAACTAATAGCAAGCTAATTAAATTTATCTTGTAAGGTTTACCTTCCACCGCTTCGTTAAAAAACACTTCTCTCCCCGCGTTGTTCAATTATAAATAAAAGGCGTTTTTACCCTTGCCTTTTGTATTTTTACCGCAAACCAATTTATGGAAAACAAGCCCATAGCCCGTACGCTTCGCCTGCTCTCGCAATTGATGGAATTGCACGAGGTTAACCCTTTCAAAATAAAATCAATAGCTAACGCTGCCTTTAAGGTGGATAAGTTGCCCTACCCTATTGCAGGGAAATCCGTTGCCGAACTGGAGAAAATAGACGGCATAGGTAAAAGCCTGGCTGCCAAAATAGCGGAACTGCTGGAAACCGGCACCATGGCCGAACTGCAGGATATGCTGGATAAAACCCCCGAAGGCGTTGTGGAGATGATGGGCATCAAAGGCATCGGTGCAAAAAAGGTGGCCACTATTTGGAAAGAACTCGGCATCGAAAACGTGGGCGAACTTTACTACGCCTGCAACGAGAACCGCTTAATTGAAGCCAAAGGATTTGGATTAAAAACACAGGACGAGATCCGTAGGCTGATCGAATTCCGAATGTCGGGCAGTGGCAAATTCCTTTACGCACAAGTAGAAGAGGAAGCCAAACTGTTAATGGAGGAGATAAAAGGCGTTTTCCCGGAAGCCCTAAAACATTTTGCAGGTGAATTCCGCCGTTTAAACGAAATTATAACCGAATTGGTGATTGTGATAGGCAGCCTAAACCAGGAGATTGCATTTAATGCATTAGCCAATTCGCAAATACTTTGCAATGTGAGCCTGAACGGAAACCACATTGGCGGCGAGTTGAAGAACGGGCTGTTGGTAGACATTATTTGTGTAGATAAGGCCGATTATTATAAAGAATTATTTATTAATACAGGTACAGACGAACATGTGGAAGCTGTACTAAGCCTGATAAATGTAGAACTGGAAGAGCCTTCTACCGAGGAATTTATTTATACAAAGGCGGGGCTGGCATGGATTCAGCCCGAACTGCGCGAGGGCGATAGGTTTATAGAACGGGCCAGTAACCATACGCTGCCAACCCTCATCACCCTGCACGATTTGAAAGGCACCCTGCACAACCACAGTACCTGGAGCGATGGCGTAAACACGGTTGAAGAAATGGCCCTTTATTGCCGCGACCAACTAAAACTGGAATACCTGGGCATGTGCGACCACAGCAAGAGCGCTTTTTACGCCAAAGGGCTCAGCATCGAGCGGGTTTTGCAGCAGCACGAAGAGATAGAACACCTCAACAAAAAGCTAAACGGCTTCCATGTATTTAAAGGTATCGAATCGGATATCCTGAACGATGGCTCGCTGGATTACCCGGACGAAATATTGCAGCGGTTCGATTTCATCGTTGCCTCCGTGCATTCCAACCTAAAAATGTCGGAGGATAAAGCTACCGCCCGTTTGATAAAAGCGATAGAGAATCCTTACACTACCATATTAGGGCACCCTACCGGCAGGCTGCTGCTAAGCCGTAAGGGTTACGATATCGACTATAAAAAAGTGATAGATGCTTGTGCCGCCAACAAGGTAATCATCGAAATAAATGCCAACCCGGTACGTTTAGACCTCGACTGGCGCTGGCACCAATACGCATTGGATAAAGGGGTCATGCTTTCCATAAACCCGGATGCGCACCGCAACAGTGGTTTCCTGGATATGGAATACGGTGTAAATGTTGCCCGCAAAGGCGGGCTAAGCAAAGAAATGTGCCTGAATGCCTTATCTTTGGCAGAAATTAAAAAGGTTTTTGAAGCGAAAAAGCCGAAATAATAGTTTTATTGACGAATTCTTATAATACGGCATTCCCTCCCTCGGGAGGGGTGTGCGGGTTTTGTGCAGGGGCAGGGAGGGGTTTGCCACTATGCAAAACACATTGTTTAATGGCTAAACCCCTCCCTGCATTTACGCGCAGGCAGCCGCACCCCTCCCCAAGGAGGGAATTAAAAAACTATCACCATGCGCCACAACCTCGAACAAACCCTTTTAGATAAAATAACCGATGCACCGACCCTTGCCGCCCGCATACAGGCATGGAAAGCCGAGGGCAAAAAGATCGTGTTCACCAACGGTGTATTCGATCTGCTACATTTAGGGCATATCACTTACATGGCCAAAGCGGCCGAATTGGGCGATAAGCTGGTTATCGGGCTAAATGCAGATGCATCGGTAAAACGCTTAAAAGGCGAAAGCCGCCCGGTTAACGACCAAAGCAATCGTGCCGCCCTGCTTGCCGCCTTGTTCTTTGTGGATGGTATTGTGCTTTTTGAAGAAGATACCCCGCGCGATTTAATTGTAACCCTAATGCCGGATATACTGGTAAAGGGCGCCGATTATACCATTGAGAACATTGCCGGGGCCAAAGAAGTGCTAGCCAACGGCGGCGAAGTAAAAACCATTAGCTTGGTGGAGGGGTATTCCTCTACCTCTATTATCAACAAAATAAGGGGACAAATAGCTTAATCCGGCAAAATTCGAATGAAAATACTGGTTATCCGCTTCAGCTCGATGGGTGATATCATCTATACAACCCCCGTTGTGCGCTGTATAAAAAAGCAGGTACCCAATGCCGAGGTTCATTTTTTAACTAAGCCGGCTTTTCAATACATCTATAACAACAACCCTTATCTTGATAAGTTGCTGCTGCTTAAAGCTACACTGGCAGAAACCATTGCTGATATAAAAGCAGAAAAATACGATTGCATTATCGACCTGCATAACAACCTGCGCACGGCAATTATTAAACTGCGTGTTGGCGTTCAATCATCTACTTTTAAAAAACACACCATCCGCAAATGGCTTAGCTTAAGGTTTAACCTGAAACTGGTACCCAATACGCATATTGTGGACCGGTATTTAAAAGCGGTGGAATTTTTAGGGGTAAGCAATGACGGCAAGCCAATTGATTATAACGTAGGCAAACACCAATTAAATACGTTGTTGCCTGCATCGTACCAAAAAGGATTTGTTGCCTTTATCATTGGTGCAACGCATTTCACCAAACGGCTGCCAAATTATAAGGTCATCAACATCTGCCGGGATTTAAAGTACCCGGTGGTTTTGTTAGGCGGCAAGGATGTAAAAGCCAACGGCGACGAAATTGCTTCGGCATTGGGCGATAACGTTTATAATGCCTGTGGCGCAACCACGCTGGATGAGTCGGTTTTTATGGTGTCTAAAGCGCAAAGCGTAATTGGGTTTGATACCGGGCTTACCCATATTGCCGAAGCTTTCGGCAGGCCCATCGTATCTATCTGGGGCGGTACGGTTCCCGATCTGCTGGGCGTACAGCCCTACATGGTAAAAGATGTTTTGGTTGCCGGCACCAATATCAGTTGCCGCCCCTGCTCTAAATTTGGGTTGCAAAAATGCCCGCTTGGGCACTTTAAGTGCATGAATGATATGCCGGAAGCTCCTATTACGGCCTTTGTGAATAGCCGGTAAATTAAATATCTGCAAGAAATTAACTTTTTATTATTTACTTTTGGGAAGAAATTTAACCCTTATACACATGAAAAAACTATTACTCTCAGTCGCATTTATTGCAGCATCAATGGGTGCATTTGCACAGATCCCTAAATTTGGTATTAAAGGCGGCGTAAACTTTGCCAACGTGTCTGCATCAAGCGGCAGCGTTTCTGCATCGTTTGACAACTTAACAACTTTTTCTATCGGTGCTTTTGCCGACCTTAAAGCCGGTGCAATATCCGTACAACCAGGCTTATTTTATACGGGCAAAGGCTTTCAGTTTGATAACCAGGTAGCAAATGAGACCGATAAAATCAAATTATTTTATTTACAGGTACCTGTAAACTTTGTTTACCATGCCCCTATTGTTGTAGGTAATATTTACCTTGGTGCGGGGCCGTTTGTAGCCTATGGCATATCCGGCAAAAGCAAAGCAACAAGTGGCGGCACAAGTATTGAAGAAGACATAACTTTTGGCGATGGAGAGGATGATATCAAAAGGACAGAATTTGGCCTGCAGGGTATCGCCGGCCTGCAACTTAAAGGCGGGTTTTTAGTTGGCATAAGCTACGATTTAGGCCTGTCCAACATCGCTAACAATACCGGTGGCGACGGTTCTGTTAAAAATAAAGTATTTGGCGTTTCGGTAGGTTTTACCTTCTAAAAAAAATTTATTCGAACAGTGGAGAAAGAGGAGCAATTTTTGCTCCTCTTTTTTTTTACTTTTAAACCGATGAAGAAACTACTGCTGATACGCCACGCCAAAGCCACCCACGAAAGCGGCTATGCTGATTTTGAACGCCCGCTTACCGAAAAGGGCATAAAAGGCGCCGAAGCCATGGCGCAGCATCTATTGGAAAAAGAAATTATCCCGCAGCTTTTTGTAACCAGCCCCGCCCTTCGTACACATAATACAGCAAATATCTTTACAGATACATTGAAACTGGCACCGTCAACCATTATTAAAGCTATTTATGATGCCGGGGAAACAACCCTGATACGGATCATCAACGATTTACCCGCCGATCGGGATTTTGTTGCATTGGTGGGGCATAACCCCGCGGTGGAACAAATACTTTATACGTTAAGCGGCGCAGTTAAAGAAGTGCCGCCGGGCACGGTGGCACTTATTGAGTTTAATTTGGATACCTGGGAAGAAATTTACGAAGATTCGGGCAAGCTTAC
>NZ_CAMLOV010000190.1 GCF_946481715.1 uncultured Mucilaginibacter sp.
GCCGCGGTTGCCGGTTTGTTTATTGTAATGATATGCGTTTACATCAGCCATAAGTTTAACCAGCCGTATATCGATGGAGTTGCTTCGCTTTTAGTGGGGCTAATACTGGTGGTTGTATCGGCTATTTTAGCGCGCGAAAGCAGGAGTTTGCTGATGGGCGAGGGGGTATCTACCCAAACGCGCGACAAAATTTGCCGGCTGGTAGAAGGCGACAGCCATGTTACCAAGGTGATGCACATCTTATCTACCTATCAATCGCCTACCGAGGTATTACTAATGCTGATCGTTGCTTTTAATGAGGATATGGATACCGCGGAAATAAATATAGCAATAGACCGGATACGCGACGACGTAAAGGCGGAGTTTAAGTTTGTGCGCTTTGTAGTGATACAACCGGAAAGCCTGGAGCACCATATTTTATGGAACGACGATAAGCATTAATGAAAGCTTTCTATTTCTTTCATCCCAACCATCTGCTGGCTCAATAAGTCAAACTTTCTGCGCTCACCAGATATTTGCAGTACAGCGCATAGTTGTTCGCCCTCTTTGTAAAGCTGCAGCCTTTTGCTCTTTAATTTTTGTTCCTTAATTTTATCTTCCAGTTGCGTAAGGTGCTCCATGTTAGCCGAATTAAAATTAACATTAACCACCTTGCTTTTTTGCAGGTTATCTATCAGCACTTCTATCTTATCTACCGAAAGCAAAATAAGAAGCGTGATGGCAGTAAAAGCAATTGCCAACGAATGGTAGCCAATGCCGGTGGTCATCCCTATCGCAGCTGATGTCCATATTACGGCAGCGGTTGTAAGCCCCATTACAGTCAATTTATCTTTAAAAATAACACCGGCGCCAATAAAGCCAATGCCGGTTATGATGTTTGCGCTTATACGGTCGTCGGCACCGGCGCCATGGCGGCTTACTATCGAAAATATGGTTGAACCAAGGGTGATCAGCATGATGGTGCGAAAACCGGTCGACTTATTTTTATATTCCCGTTCGAAGCCGATACAACCACCGCAAACGATGGATACCAGCATGCTTACCAGGTCTTTTAATTCAATTGTAAAATCCATTTTTAGTAATTATTCAATTTGTAAACGTCAAATGCTGTTACTTGTGTGCTTATGCAATCACTTTGTTTTTATTTATAGCTTTGGCATGCAGCGCCAAATTTTTATGAAAAAACTGAAGCAAATTATTACGAAAGTAAAAACCACCGATGAAACTTCCCCCAGCTTTAACGCGCTGCTTTGGCAACTCATCTGCTATTCGCCAAAAATGCCGCCGCGTTTACAACAGCAGCAATTACTTGATGAGGCCGAAAAATTTAGCTTAAGTGCTTACGACGAGCATTTCACCAAAACTGACCTAACTTTTAATGGCTTTAAATGGGGCAATGGCTCGCGCAAAATATTGCTAACCCATGGCTGGGGATCTAAAGCGGCCGATTTTTCGGAATTGATATCTGCCCTGCGCGAAATACCTGATACCACTATTTTTGCCTTTGATGCACCGGGGAATGGCAGTTCGGAGGGGGAGTTGTCTAACGGGGCGCTATTTGCCGAAGCGGCCAAAGCGGTAATTACGCAATATGGCATGCCCGATGTATTGATAGGCCACTCGCTTGGTGGCATGGCCAATGTAATGGCTTTAAACAGCATAGGTGCCAGGCCGCAATTGCTTATCAGTATTACTCCGCTTATTCGCTTAAAAGAAAACTTTGAAAGCAGCATGAATGCAGTTGGCGTTTCAGTGGAAAAGCAGGCAACTTACCTCGCAAGTTTTAACCAATTGGTGGGCAGGCCCGCATCTTCTTATGATCTGGAGAAACTGTATCAGTTTGGTGCGGAGCAGAACCATATTTTGTTTTACGACGAGCATGATACGGTATCGCCTTATGCTTATATTGGCGAATTTTTAGGCACGCGCCCTTTTATCAACAGCAAAAATTACCCCGGCGCCGGGCACGAGCGTATCATCAAACATCCGGACATGATAAATGACATTGTTGACTTAATTAAAACTACTTTGCAATAGCAGATACATAATAATAGCTAAATTTATAAATGCAAAAGGCGGCAACTCAACTTTTCCCTAAAATTTACCTTTACCGGCGCGTAGTGCAGGCCAAGCTGTTTATCGACGGGAATTACCATCAAGATATCAATTTAAATGATGTAGCCGATGAAGCCTACTTTTCTAAATTCCACTTTATCCGGCTGTTCAAAGCCAGCTACGGAAAAACGCCCCACCAGTATTTAATAACGGTGCGCATAAATAATGCAGAGCAGTTGTTAAAAAAAGGCATGCCCGTTGCCGATGTTTGCTATGCTATTGGGTTTGATAGCCTCAGTTCGTTTTCGGCCTTGTTTAAACGGGTAACAGGGCAATCGCCCTCGGCCTGGCAGCAAGCCGAGCGGAAGCGTGATGCCGAGATGAAAACCGCCCCGCTAAATTTTATCCCTAACTGCTTTGCCGAGCAAAATAGGTGGGTGTAGGATGCCTTGCACAAGAGTTTGACGAATAAGTCAATTTGGATTTTAAAGGATTGTAAAAATGCATTGCCAATTATGCTAACCGCCCCTGTTACTGGATTTATATTTATTCGTGAAATTTGTGTGATTTTTAAAACCAAATACCCTCCCAATGCTTTGATAGAAAGACAATAAACACTTTTCGATATTTGCTATGGCTCAACTGGATGTTCAACCAAAAAAAAGAAGCCCAACCTGGATATGGGCCATTGTAATACTGGTGCTGCTGGGTATTGTTTTTATGCTTTACCGGGGTTATAACAGGAGTTACCAGCCCACCGAATTGAAAACCGTTCCGGCCGATTCTATCAATGCAGATTCTGCTAAAAAGGTTGCCACACCAGCGGATACTACTATAAAAGATACCATAAGTGCAGATACCGCCAAAATGGATACTGCCGGATATTAATATAACAATAAGAACCACCTTAAACGATAACGATATGGCTACAGTGGACGACGGTTACAGCAGGTTGGACGAATTAAGCGAAAGCGATTTTGAGATAGCCGACGGGCAACCCAATATACAGGGCTGGGACGTGCGCGACTCTGACAACAATAAGATAGGCGAGGTAGATGAATTGCTGTTCAACCCGCAATCGCGCAGGGTGCGGTATCTTATTTTGCACATGGAAAATAACGATATTGGTTTAGAGGACGGCCAGGTGCTGATACCCATTGGCGTTGCCGAACTGCACGAGGACGAGGATAATGTGATCATCCCCGATGTTACCAAGGCGCAAATATTGGCCCTGCCTTTGTACGAAAGGGGCCGTGTTATTGACGAAGACACCGAAGCGCAGATACGTAACGTATTTGTAAGCCCCGACGCCAATGTAATGGTAGGTACCGATTTTTACGACCACGACCACTTTAGCGAAACAAAATTTTATGGTAAACGGCGCCAGCCGGGTACGGATACTACGGTAAGCCAAAGTTATTTGGACGAGCCGGAGAAAGACAGGCCTTAAGGCCCGGAGTTGAAAGCCTTAAGTAAAAGCGACATATACTTAAGGCTTTCGGCTTAGGCTTTTGGCTGCTATGTACGCGGCCTTTTAAGGTTGTAGGCAACCAGGTAGTTAAGGTTATCGGTAACTACGGTGCGTTTATCAAGCGATTGCTCGTCTTTACTAAAGCTTTGGTTCAGCCTCGATTTTATCTGGTGAAATACTTCCAAAACGGCCTCGGGCAGCATTTTGGTAGCAATGGTAGGGTAGTACGTTTTTTGTAAACGCGCCTTTTCCACATCGCCAACCAGGCTAAATTCCCATACGTCATCAGCTTTAAAGCCATGTTCTTTGGCAGTGTTCATCAAATCGTACAGGTACAAGCGGGTTTGGTTTTCTATTGTTTTTTCGTCCATGCAGGGGGTTATTTTTTCTTAGAGGTGAGGTCGGCAGAGGAGGTGCTTTTGCCTGATTGATAAGAAGATACTTTTTTGTTTACGTTCAGGCTTTTTTCTTTTTTTACTTCTTTAACCTGTTTTTTGTCTTTGCTCATGATATTGTAGTTGTGTAATTTGCTGGAAAATATTTATCCGCCTCGCCATGAAACGCAGCAGTTATTTTAAAAATGTATTTGTGGTAATTGTTTAAATGTACCCTTTATTTATTGAAAATGAGCAAGTTTTTAATTTAAATTGAAGTAAAAGGTTAAATTAAAATATAATGCCGTATATAATGACTACCTTGCACGCTTATTAAAAACAATAAAATAATGTCAAAAGAAGGAACTGTAAAGTTTTTCAACGTCACAAAAGGCTTTGGATTCATTTCACAGAGTGATAACAGAAGCGATGTTTTTGTACACTCAACTGGCCTGATCGATACGATCCGCGAAAACGATAGCGTAACGTTCGACGTAGAAGAAGGCAAAAAAGGCCTAACAGCGGTAAATGTAAAAGTAGTTTAACAAAATCACTATAAAATTTAATCGTGAGCATCTGTCGTAAGGCAGATGCTTTTTTAATTCCTATAAAAATTATTATCAACTAACCCACATACCCATATGGCGAAATCGCAGGCAACATTTATGAAGAAACAACTGGAAAAAGACCGACAGAAAAAAAAGGAAGATAAGGCACAACGCAAGCAGGAACGCAAGGATAACCCCGGCAGCACCGACCTGGAAAGCATGATGGCCTATGTAAACGAATTCGGCGAGATCACCTCAACCCCTCCCGAAAAATAAACGACATCTCCTTTAAGCTTATGCTACCAAGAGTACTAAGCTTAAAGGAATCTGTTTTCAACCCTGCAAAACAGCTTTAAGGCTACCAGCCGGTACCATAAACAACCTGTTAATAAACGCTTTCAGCTGCTCCAGCAACCCCAACGGTTTAGCTGTTTCAATCATCACTATTTCTTCCTGCTTTGGCCCTTCGGTAGGGTGTTCATGCTCGTGCATTTCTTCCAGGATGCTTTCGCGGATCTCGGGGTCGCGGTTAACAATGTCGTCCAGCTCGGTAAGGTCGTTAAAGGTTGCGTTGCCGTTGCGTTGTTTTTTTATTAGGATATCGAAGCGTTCCTGCCGGAAGGTACGCCGTATTAATGGCAGTGTATTTTTCATGTTGGCACCAATTATAACAAACAGGTGTCAAAACAAATGCCATGCTTATAAGTAGTTGATTTGTATGCGATTGTGAATTTTATTTACTGTACGCTGTTCTGTAGTGATACAATAAGGTGTGCGGTTATGGTTGATTTAGGAATTCGGATGTTCGATTTCGGATTTAGGTTTTTTATTTGATTCTTAAACCCCTCAATTATTTAATAGTTAAACTTTTGTAGTATTGAATGACTAAAAAAAGCAATATGAAAGAAGTTACCATCCAAACCCTGCACCCCGAAGCCGGTAAAACCAATAAAGTTATTTCGCTGGAAAAGTACGAAATCATCAAAGCGGCTATATTAGAAATCCTGAAGGAAGGCGACCTAAGCCATACGCAGCTCATGGAGGCGCTCTATCAACGGGTGAACAGTAATTTTAAGGGAAATACCTACTGGTACGGCGAAACGGTTAAACTGGATTTGGAGGCAAGGGGGCTGATACGGCGGAGTAAGGGGAAGCCACCAATCTATAGCCTTGTTTAAATATTACTTAAATAAAACCCAAACTCACTGGTTTGTTTTATGGTAATTTTACCGGGTAAAAAACCTCGCTTGCATTCCTTGCCGGATGCCTCCCGGCGGAAGGCTGTGCCGGTAGCCATCATGTAACCCCTCACCATATATGATCACCAGTTATAGCAAGGCCTTTTCACAACAAGGTATATGATAACTATCATTACCCCTTGTGATTGATATCACGGGTTGAACCTCGCGGGCTGGGTAGTTTTGTTAATTCGGCAAGCAACAGCACGCGTAATATGCTAAGTATTTCATAGGAAAACATAGGCTTTTTCAACCCAAAACCATTAAAGCAATGTGCCACCGGTTTTATTATCAACAACTCAAGGCAGTTTCGAAGCAATGAAGAAAGTAACAATGGACCTGGGCATTAAGCAACTTCGGCTGCTGAAAATGATCGAAGTTTCAAACGACCATGCCATATTGTTATTGGACGAAACAGGCCATGTAGAAACGTGGAATAACGGGGCAGAACGCATCAAAGGCTACAAAGCCGACGAGATCATCGGGCAAGATTTTTCGGTGTTTTACACCGAGGAAGACCGGAAAGCCGGGCTGCCACAGGCAATCCTGGCCGAAGCAAGGTCGGCAGGTTCGGTTTATAATGAAACCTGGCGGGTAAGAAAGGATGGCACGGCCTTTTGGGGTTCGGTAACGGTGATGGCCATGTACAACGATAAAGGCGACGTGATAGGCTTCGGCAAAATTACGCGCGACCTTACAGAGCGAAGACTGATGGAGACCAGCATAAGGCGCCATGCGGAGGAACTTGAGCTTAAGAATAAAGAAATAGAACAATTTGTATATATCGCCTCGCACGACCTACAAGAACCCCTGTTAACCGTTAGCAATTTCGTAGAACTGTTTCAAGCTGAATACGCCGGCCGGTTAGACGATAACGCCGTTTTGTATTTAAATTTTATGCTCACCGCTACCGAGCGGATGAAAAGCCTGATTAAAAGCCTGCTCGATTACTCGCGGTTGGGTACTATCAAAAAGTTGGAAGAAATTGATTGCAATAAGTTGGTAAAAGACGTGCTTGATGATCTTTCGGTAACCATTGGTAAGGCCGGTGCGCAGATCAGCTTCGACAAATTGCCAGTAGTTAGCGCCTACCTTACCGAGCTAAGGCAGCTATTTCAAAACCTCATCAGCAATGCGGTAAAATTCAGGCGGAAAAATATGCTACCCAAAATTGCAATATCCGCTACCAGGGAAACGGATTGCTGGCGCTTTTCTGTAAGCGATAATGGTATCGGCATCGACCCCAAATTCAAAGAAAAAGTATTCCTGATATTTCAGCGCCTGCACGGGCGCGACGAATTTGAAGGCAATGGCATTGGGTTGGCCTATTGCAAAAAAATTGTAGACCTGCACGGTGGCCAAATAACTTTCGAAAATAACTCAGGGGCAGGAAGCACCTTTATTTTTACCCTGCCTTTTAAAACTCCAACACGGTAACATGAAAAAATATAAAGGCCTCGACGGCATATTATTGATCGACGACGATTTAGCCACCAACTTTATCCATACCAAAATAATAGAAAGGGCGTCCGTTGGAGCCACTGTAAAAGCCATCACCAATGTAAGTGAAGCACTGGATTTTTTAACTTTTTCGGGTGCCTATCAAAATACGCCAGAGATTCCGCGCCCGGGGCTTATTTTGCTTGATATCAATATGCCGGGCTTAAACGGCTGGGATTTTATGAATGCCTACCACCAACTGGATGAATCGATGAAAGCAAAGGCCGTGGTAGTGATGGTATCTACCTCCCTAAACCCGGACGATAAAAACAGGGCATTGATTGATAAAGAGATCGTAACCTTCATTACTAAACCCATCCGCCCCGAAAACCTAACAGAGGTTGTGGAACAATATTTTGAAGCGAGCGCGGATGCGGGGTGAATTAATATAATTGCCTTAGGCGCGTAACAAGCGACGGACTTTTTTTATCCTTGCATTGATAGAAGGGATGTTTTCGGTCGCTAATTTTGATAATAGGCCGTCCAAATATTTTGAGGATAAGGCATGTCTGACAGTTAACTCATAAAGGGCTTGGATAGCGTTCACTCTAACTATCCGCGAATTGGAATTATCCAATGCCCAGCCCGCCAGTATACCCCAGGCTTTTTGTGCCTCATCGCCGTCAATGGGAAGGCGGGGCATCAATAATGCTAAATGCCATTTCAGTTCTTTATTCACCGAAATTGCACACAATTCAAAGATTTTATTTTTATGCCGATTAAGGAATTGTGGATGGGAGACGGTTATTTTCTCAACGGCATCCGCCGCACGCATAGCAATAAGCCGGTTGCGATGCGCTAAAAGATTGAAAAGCTCATCAAATTTGCTTTGCGTTTTGATATGCGCGGCCAGCCAATCACTGTTCCCGATCGATCTGAGATCGCCTCCCGATAGAAACTCCTCTGCCATTACCATCGCTATAACTGTTACTAAATTTGATGTTGCGTTTCGTTCTTTTAAATAAGCAGTTGTAATCCTATAAATCTACAGTTGAGGCCTGTTTAAATGAATGATGCACATCACATAGTTATACACTCGGTGCAAAAACTATCAAAAAAGTAAATATTTACTAAAATAATTAGCAAATATACGCGTCAGTTTGTACCTTCGGGTATAATTACCCCTTATGGAAAATGTTAAAGAAACAGAACAACTACAGCAATACCTTGCCGAGGCGGTAGAAATGCTGGATGACCTGAAACCAAAACTGGCCCTGTTCGAAAAGCAGCGCTACTTCCGCTTTAAAGCCGCGTTGGATAATTACTGCAAATTAAATACGGGTTTGCACAACTCACTGGAGCAGGCAGGCGTGGTAGACGCGGGTTAGGCCAGCGTACTTTACACGCTGCTTAATTTCCATGCGTTTATGTTAAAATATCATTGACGGCAATAGGTACCATTGCTGTAATTTAGAGGCTCATAAAACCACGCCCTTGAAACACTTTATTACCCGCTGCCGCCTGTGCTTTAAAGCACTCTTTATACTTACACTATTACTATGCACTTTTGCCGCCAACCGCACTTTTGCCCAGGCGGAGGTAGAGCCATGGGGCAATATAACCGGAATACGCAATAAGGGGCAGCTCTACGGTTTCGAAAGCAGCCTGCGGGTGATCAGCGCCAATGGAAAAAAGATAGCGGCAACAGCTAAGGAAAAGCAGTCGCCCAAATACAGTCGACGGGGAGAGGATCAAATTGTAGTCACCCGTATCGACAGCTTGTTTTTCATCCAAACAGTTAGCGAGGCGGGTGCCGGCAAAATAAAGATGAACGTGCAGGTGACTGCTAAAAAAGATACCGCGCTTAAGGGTGTTTTCTTCTGCATCACCCTGCCTAAGGGCGAGTACAGCGCAAGCACGCTGCTGTTATCGGGCGCCAAGGACGATTCGCTTAAGCAAACTGCCCCCATCTTTGCCAATACCTTTGTAAACGTGCGCGTAAAAGCGGTAGAGTTTGTGGCGGCTACCCGCAAGCTGAAAGTGAGCTTTGATGGGTCGGAACGTATAATTGTTTGCCGCGATTCGCTGGGCAACCTGCAATTGTATGTGCCATTGGCCACAGATGTGGTACACAGGGGCGATGTGGTAGAGAAAACATTCAACATAAAAGCAAGCGGCGATATAGATGCGCAACCCGTTAACCTAACCGTTAATACCGCACAACCGGGTCGCGAATTTGCAGGGCTTGGAGGCAATTTCCGCCTGCAAAACCCAAAGACCGATCCGCAGGTGATCGACTATAGCCTGCAGAACCTCCGCGTGGCATGGGGCAGGGTAGAGATGCCCTGGCGCTTTTGGCAACCCGAAAAGGATGCAGACCCTATTGCCGGGGCGAATAACGGCAAACTAAACCCCTTTGTGCTTAAATCGATGCAGATGGCGCACCGGCTGGATAGTATGGGTATCCCCGTGATACTTTCGGCATGGTCGGCGCCGAACTGGGCAATTGTTGGGCCGCCGCGCTTTAGGCCCGGGCCCGACGGTGTGTGGGGCAACCCGCTGGATCACACACAGGACGAGGCCATCTATAAGT
>NZ_CAMLOV010000191.1 GCF_946481715.1 uncultured Mucilaginibacter sp.
AAGACGCTCTTACGATATAAAGAAACAAACATATCCACCAAATTCAAAATCACATAATGACCCAATGACCCAAGTTAGATTTTAATTGAATGGGCAGTAATCCAATGCTTTATTTGATCGAAGTGAATTTCGCCCATACTGGCAGATATCGACATCTTATATTTTTCCTCAAAACTTGCGTCGAGATCAAAGTTCTCGCCCATTAACGTTAATCTAAGCAACACATATGCCGTGCGCTTATTCCCGTCGATGAATGGATGATTAATTATTAAGCTTTCGAAAATTGCCGTTGCTTTGTCAAATGCGGTAGGATACAAATCTTGCGTATCGAAAGTCATCCACGGGCGTGCTAAAGCAGCTTCAAGACCAGCCTGATCCCTTTACTGCCGCCAAATTCTTCGATTACTTCATTATGATACGTTAAGGCTTCGTCAACACTTATCATTCTGCGAGTTTTTGCAATAACTCCCGATCTTCTTTCAGGATTCTCTTAAAATTTTCAGCGCGCTTCATTCTCTCAGGCGAATGCGCCTGCAACCCTTTCAAAAAAGCCAGTGCTTCATTCAGGGCAGTTTCAGGGATATTATCCACAGCTTTATGCATTTCTTCTTTTAATTCAGCGGTACTCATAATATCAAATTTACGCAATCTCAAATTAAACCGCAACAATCCCTTTTATGTGTGGCCACGGTTCATAATTCTCCAAAGTGAAATCCTCAAACTTAAAGCCAAAAATATCCTTCACCTCGGGATTTATCTTCATCGTTGGCAATGGTTTTGGTTCGCGGCTTAGTTGCAGGCGGGCCTGCTCCAGGTGGTTGTTGTAAATGTGGGCATCGCCAAAGGTGTGGATGAAGTCGCCATAATCCAGGTCGCATACCTGGGCCATCATCATCGTAAGCAATGCGTAGGAGGCAATGTTGAAAGGCACGCCCAAAAATATATCGGCACTGCGCTGGTAAAGCTGGCAGGAAAGCTTGCCCTTTGTTTCGCCTTTGGAAGTATCTGCCGGCTGCACATAAAACTGGAACAGGCTATGGCAGGGGGGGAGGGCCATTTGATTTACATCGGCCACGTTCCAGGCCGATACCATAATGCGGCGCGAATCAGGGTTGTTCTTGAGGGTGTTCACCACCTGGGTTATTTGGTCGATGTGCCCGCCATCGGGTTTTGGCCAGCTGCGCCACTGGTAGCCATACACCGGGCCAAGGTTGCCATCAGCATCTGCCCACTCATCCCAAATGCGCACGCCATTGTCTTTTAAATATTGGATATTGGTGTCTCCGCTCAAAAACCAGATCAACTCGTGGATGATGGATTTAAGGTGCAGCTTTTTGGTGGTCACCATCGGGAAGCCTTCCTGCAGGTTAAAACGCATTTGGTAGCCAAATACACTGAGGGTTCCGGTGCCGGTACGGTCGTGCTTTTGAGCGCCGGTATCCATCACATGCTGCATTAGGTCGAGGTATTGTTTCATCTTAGTTATAAAGGTTGAAAAGGTTAGAAAAGTTAAAAGGGTTAAAAAAGTTGGAGAAGTTAGAGATGTTAGAAAATTTCATTAGGGTGTTTTCGCAAATCACCACTTCGTGCGCTTTTTAAGTTATCTAGCCTTTACTTTGATCTATCCTTGTTTTTAAATATGCAATGTATCCGTTCAAAAGCCGGAAACAGTTATCGTAAATAATTCTTAATTCGCTTAGCTTTTCTGCGGTAATTATATCTTCATCATTAGCACAAATGAGGTGGTCTAATGTTTCATTTAGTGAACCCCGGGCATTCCTGCAAAATTTTAAATTGTCGGCGTAGTGATATCGGCCATGACCTTCGGCAATGTTGGCAGTAACTGATCTTGAACATCGGACTAATTGGTCTACCATGCGGTATTTTTCATCAAAGGGAAAGCTTTTCAAAAGGTTTCGGATAGCAATCCGGTACAATCGACATTGTTTCCAAACTTCTAGGTCTTCAAAACTATTCATCATTCTTGCAAATTTCTTTTAACCTTTCTAACCATTCCAACTTTTCTAACCATTCCAACTTAGTACAAAGAAAAATAATCTAATTTTGGTATCCTACCGATGTTTAAAAATACATGGGTTGTTAATCAAATTCTACATGATCGTATTCCCGAACGCAAAGATAAATATAGGCCTTAACATTATAGAACGCCGGCCCGATGGCTACCACAATTTGGAGACGGTTTTTTACCCCATCAAAATTAACGACGTGCTGGAAGTGATAGAAGCCGGCGCCCTCAGCTTCCAATCTTCGGGCCTGGAAATCCCCGGTGGCGATGCCGACAACCTTTGCATCAAAGGCTACCATTTGCTGAAGAAGGATTTCCCAAAACTGCCGCCGGTGAAAATCCACCTCCACAAAAATATCCCGATAGGTGCTGGGCTGGGAGGTGGCTCATCAGACGCTGGGTTTTTTATTAAACTGATGAACGAGAAATTTGGGCTTGGTTTATCAGTTGATGCCATGATGGATTATGCCCGGGTGTTGGGTGCCGACTGTGCTTTCTTTATCGAAAGCAAGCCCGTTTTTGCCTTTGATAAGGGCGACGAGTTTGAGCCGATAAAATTAGACCTTACAGGCTACAAAATTGTTTTGGTGATGCCTGATGCCCATGTATCCACCGCAGAGGCTTACAGAGGCGTAAAACCGGCACCGGTTAAAGAATCCTTATACGACCTGATAAAAACACCCCTGACTAACTGGAAACGCCATATTAAGAACGATTTTGAAGGGCATATCTTCCGCGACAACCCCATTATCCGTGGCGTAAAAGCAGAGCTGTACGAACACGGTGCCTTATACGCCAGTATGAGCGGGAGCGGGGCATCCGTTTTTGGCATCTTCGAGAGCCTGCCCGATCTTCAAAACATGGAAGCTAATGGTTGCACTGTTTTCTACGATATTTAGGGTTACCGAAGGGTTTTTAAGAAAAGCACAGAAAACCACAGAAAAACACCGAAAATCCTCCGATTTTCAACGGTAAAAACAGCCTTTTTTGGCAGTAACATCAATTGATGTAATCCTTGTCCTCGTCACTTAGTGTATTGGATTTTGAATTGCCGGCCTCGTCTTCATCGTAGCCGATGTGATTGTATCTGCTGCGCCCTGGTCGGCCAACCAGGTAGCCTAAAATAAATGTGGTTACGCCCACGATGAGCAGCATGGTAATTTTGGATACGTACATCGTAGAGAACAAAACGGTAAACCGTACCTGCTCCAAATTTTGCATAAAAACAATTGTGAGCAAAATGCCGATGGCAAGGATGATGATGGTTTTGATGCGCATAAATTTTACCGCTTAATTGGTAACCACAAGATGCAATTTTTTCAGCTGGTTTTAAAATGCCTTTTATTTGAAGCGTTTTGGCCATGGCGCGTGGAAAGGCAATCATCCCAAAGCAAATGTGACAGGAGCTTTTCGGCGTTTTCGATATCAGTTTAAATAACGGTCTGTTGTTAGAAATCATCCCATCAGTTTGCCTGGTGATTTTACAACTCGCGTCGATCTACACAAATTTCCACTCCCTTTATTGTAGCTATTTAGTGTTGCGCCAGCGTGATTTTTTCAGCGGTACTTTCCGCTCAGGAAATTCAAATTGTATACAACACGGCTACTCCCGCAATTTTTTTAAAATTCTCTATTCCGGTTTCGGTACACTTAGCTGCGCGGTTTATCCAATTATGCTAATGTGGACTAATGCGTTAAATAACCAATTGTATGTATCTCATTATTAATTATATAAATAGTTTTTTTGGTATCACTGTCAATGCGTGCTAATATTTTTAGTTTTACAAAAATTTGAAAGCCCGATTTATCTTAATTGTTTGGTTAGATAAATGACATATATAATTGATTTTTAATTTAATATAATTCCGAGATAAATGTGTAATTCGCCATTTAAATGCTGATATCGGGGCGAAAATTGCCCGCTTTTCAATACAATGTTGCTTTTAGTGGAGTTTTACTTCGGTACACTATTAAAATTTGTGATTTTGCGTCTGCGCGTACGTAATCAGGCAGGTCGCACTATTTCGCGGCCGGAAATTTGAGTGCCTTAAAAAGGCTAAAAACGAGCTGTTTTGGCAGGCTTGCTTTGCCCCTACCCCATGGGGCAGAGCGCGTATATTTTATACAAAACGCAAAGAATTGACGAAAATAGGACTTAGCTGGACCTGCGTTTGGCCACCTGTTTTTGCGCCACAGGGTACAGGAAAATGGTAGAGAGGATGATGGCGGCGCCTATCCAAAAACCAGGCGTAACCCGGTTGCGATCGCCAAGAAAAAGGAAGGCCATGATGATACCGTACACGGGCTCGAGGTTGGTAATAAGCGCCACCCGGAAGGCCGAAAGTTCGCGCATTACAGATACACCCGCAACATACGCAAGCGATGTGCATACCGTGCCAAGCAGTATCAGGTAGCCAATATCAGAAGGCTTGGGAAGTGAGAAATTATTGAAGCCACCGGTTACGGCAAGGTATAAGCTGATCCAAACAAAAGCTCCTGATAGCTCATAAAAGGCAATAACAGGAGCCTCGTAAGTCTTCACAAAACGCGAATTAATAATAGCAAAAAGTGCTGCAAGCACAGCGCTGATAAGCCCTGCTATAATGCCCTTAGTGTATTGTGTTTCGAACTTAAAAATCAAAATAATGCCGGTTATAATTAAGACTCCTGCCACAATCTCCATTTTGGCAATACGGGTTTTGTTGATGAGCGGCTCGAAAATTGCCGTAAAAAGCGTGATGGAAGAAAGGCAAACCAGCGTTACCGGAACAGTTGAAAGCTTAATAGAAGCGAAAAAAAGTATCCAGTGGCCGCCCACTAAAGCCCCGGTAAATGCCATTTTTACCAGCGTTTTTCGGAGGATTTTCGGTGTTTTTCTTTGAAATTTCGGTGTTTTTCTTTGAAAAAAAAGGTAAAAAAACAAGGAAATTGCTGCAATTCCAACCCTGTACCAAACCAAAGTTACTGCCGATATGGTTATCAACTGGCCCAAAATGCCGGTGAACCCCCATACAAAAACGGTAAGATGGAGGATGATGAGGTTCTTATTAGGGGTAGGGCTATGGGTGTTTTCGGGCATTTATTTAGGCGCTTTGAGGATCAATACTGTGCCCAATATACCAAAAACTATGTTGGGTATCAGCACCGCAATCAGCGGTTCGAAGCCGCCCTTTACCGCGAAAACCAGCGCAAAACGGTTCACTACAATGTACACAAAACAGATGAAAATACCTATCCCTAAAGGCAACCCAACGCCCCCACGTACCTTGCGCGAGGAGATAGCAACGCCGATTATGCATAACACAAATGATGATAAAGGCTCCACAAAACGGCGGTATTTTTCAAATTCCATATCTATTAATGCACCTGTTCCGCGTATCTTTTCCTTCTCAATAAGGGTGTTTAAAACCTTTAAAGACATGCCCCCATATACGTTGCTGTTTACGTTATCGTGCACCTCAAAATCTATCGGGCGCATATCTAAAACGGTATCAATTAGCGGCCCATTGGAGATGAATTTTTCCTTCAGCCCGTCCACATAACGGATGGATGGGCTGACGATTCTCCATTTGCTTTTTACCGTATCGAACTGGATGCTGGGCGCTGTAAGCCTCATTTTTAGCTCGTCTCCATCGAATTTTTCCAGCATAAACTGATAGCCGGTGTGCACCTGCGGATCGTACGATTGCAGGAAAACGAAGGTGTTTTTATCCAGTTGGATGTGTACTTCGCTCTTGGTTGGATCGTCGCCGATGAAGAAATTAGCGCTTTCGAAATCTACCTTTAGCTTATTTGTAAAGGGGATAACAAAGATATTTGCCAGGATAGACACCGTAAAAATGACTGTTGCCGATACAATATAAGGCCTTAAAAACCGGTAAAAACTCGCCTTGCTGGTTAGTATCGGAACGATTTCCGTTTGATTGGCCATCTTGGCCGTGAAGAAAATTACGGCTAAAAAGTTGATGAGCGGCGACAGCATCATCATATAAAACGGGATAAAACCGGCGTAATATTTAAAGATGATATCGCTTAATGTGGCGTTTTTACTCAGGAAATTATCCAGGTGTTCGGAGATATCAAACACCACCGATATAGCCATAAATAGCCCCAGGGTGAATATAAACGTACCCAGGTATTTCCTTATGATATACCAATCTATCGTTTTTAAATACTTATCTAAAAACTTTCTCATTTATAAGCGTTGCCCTAAGCGGTTTACCATAATTTTCTTCCAGTCGTAAAACTCCCCGCTGATGATTTTATTGCGTGCTTCCTTTACCAGCCACAAGTAAAAGTGCAGGTTATGCAGTGTAGCTATCTGGGCGCCCAGCATTTCGCCGGAATGTATCAAGTGGCGTAAATAGGCCCTGGTATACTGTGTATCGGCAAAAAGATCGCTGTCTGCCTCAATGGGAGAGAAGTCGTTCTTCCACTTTTCGTTGCGCATATTAATGATGCCATCTTTGGTAAAAAGCATGCCGTTGCGGGCATTTCGGGTAGGCATTACGCAATCAAACATGTCAATCCCTAAGGCAATATTTTCTAAAATATTCACCGGCGTACCCACACCCATTAAGTAACGGGGCTTGCTTTGCGGTAAAATATCGCATACAATTTCCGTCATGGCGTACATCTCTTCGGCGGGTTCTCCAACCGATAAACCGCCTATGGCGTTGCCTTCGCGTTCGAAAGAAGCGATCACTTCTGCCGACCGTACCCGCAGGTCTTTATACACCGATCCCTGTACAATAGGGAACAAAGTTTGGTTATAACCGTACTTTGGTTGGGTAGTATCAAACCTGTCGCAGCAGCGTTTTAGCCAGCGGTGGGTCATCTCTATAGAACGTTTTGCGTAGTTATAGTCGCAGGGGTAAGGCGTACATTCATCAAAGGCCATGATGATATCTGCGCCAATTATGCGTTGGATATCCATCACATTTTCGGGCGTAAACAGGTGTTTAGAGCCATCCACATGCGAGCGGAAAGTAACGCCTTCTTCCTTTATTTTACGTACATCGGTAAGCGAATACACCTGGTAGCCGCCGCTATCGGTTAAAATAGGGCCTTCCCAGCCATTAAATTTATGTAAGCCGCCGGCGCCTTCAATGGTACCTAAGCCCGGGCGCAGGTATAAATGATAGGTGTTCCCTAAAATTATTTGGGCTTTTATATCATCCTTCAGCTCGCGCTGGTGCACTGCTTTTACGGTGCCCGCCGTGCCTACAGGCATAAAAATAGGCGTTTGGATAACGCCATGATCGGTAACAAGTTCGCCCGCGCGGGCCTTTGATAGGGGGTCTTGTGCTGTTAAAGTAAATTCCATTTATAAGTGCGCAAAATTACAAATTTAGGTTGAAAGCCTTGTAGTACTTAGGATGTTAAAGCGTAGAGATTGTAAGCTGCTTAATTGTGGATTGTATATGAAACGAATTTTTTTTTGAAAAAAATTATGTAATTAAATGATTACATATATATTTGCGTAATCAAATGATTACATAGTATGGCAGCAGAAGCGAGAAGAGATGTTTTCCAGGCAATATCAGACCCAACCAGGCGCGAGATAATAGCATTAATAGCTGATAAACCGATGAACCTGAATGCTATAGCGGAGCAATTTGAGATTAGCCGGCCGGCTATATCAAACCATATTAAGCTATTGGCCGAATGTGGTATGGTAACCATAACGCAGCAGGGGCGAGAGCGGTTTTGTGTAGCTAAGCTTGATGGCTTAAGCGAAGTTGCCAATTGGGCGCAGCAATACAGTAAATACTGGAACCAGAAATTCGATTCGCTCGAAAAATATTTAAATAAAGTTCAACATAAAGACAAATAAAACATGACAGAGAAAAATCAAACAAGCAAAAAAGCCGAGTTAGTTATTGTAAGGCAGTTTAACGCACCAAAGGATGTGGTATTTGAGGCATTTGCAAACGCAGAAGCAGTGGCGGATTGGTGGGGGCCGGCCGAGTTCCCTATCACCGTTATCAGGTTTGAATTCCAACCGCAGGGGCTGTTTCATTACAAAATGGAGGCAAATGGGCAGGTAATGTACGGCAGATTTATATATGGAGATATCCAAAAACCCAACGTTCTGGAGTTCACCAATGCGTTTTCTGATGAGAATGCAGGCGTTACCCGGGCGCCATTTAGCGCTACCTGGCCCTTAGAGGTTTTTAACCGCCTAAGCTTTACCGAAGAAAACGGCAAAACTACTATCACCATGAGCGGTTACCCGGTAAACGCTACCGAAGAAGAGAACCAAACTTTCATTACGGCACAGGCAAACCTGCAGCAAGGGTTCGAGGGGACGTTTAACCAATTAGATAAGTACATCGAGCATAAACTCGCTAAGTAAAAGGTACTATAATAATGTAAATTGCCTATAATGCGTAGGCCTGGGATTGCTTTGGCCTACGCTTATTTTAAAAATTACTTACGCGTTATTTTGGCTTTATAGTAATAAACACTCGTTTATATCTTGATAATGCGGGCTTACCTTTATCGGTTACTTTCAGTATAAATTGGGTTGTTTCCGTTGTTTTTACCTCGGGTGCTGCCAGGAAAATTTTATATAAATTTTCTGCCACGAGGATTTTTACCGGTGTTTTTAGCGTACCCGTTTCAGCATACTGAAACCATAAATAGCTTACGTTATCGCCATCCGGATCGGTTGTGCCGCTTGCATCAAGCGAAAAAATTTCGCCGCTTGTTACTGTAATATCCGCGGAATGCCCTAAGGCAGGCACCGGCGGGTGGTTTGCGCTGCGGTAAGGCTTGGTTGTCCAATCCATCCGGGCCGCAAAATCATTCTGATAATCATCGCGCCAGCGCCAAATGGTTACCCAGTTATCATGAAAAGATACCGTATCGTTGCGCACAGCACGGCCGTAATTGTTAAAAAGTACGGGCGTATAAGTATCCGCGACATTCGTAAAAATGGGCCTTGTTTCGGGTTCTATCGGTACGCCGCCGGTAAAACCTTTTATATCAAAGTCGGCCAGGTTAGGCTTATAAAGTTCATAACGGCCGCCCCATCCACCCCATTCCGGATGGTTTGGAACGTTCAGCCCGTTTGGTATCAGCGATAGCCATGAGGGAGTATCGCCCTCCATTGTATAGGCAACATCGGGATAAAGTGCACCCAACGGCCCCTTGCCTTGTTGGATATTGTCGGCTATCCATCTATTGCTAATCGTTTCGTTATTTACGCCGGCCACTGCCTTGCTCACGGCCACCCAGGTGGCTTTTCCGTATCCGCCGGGAGTAACGATATAGAACAATTCGGGGAAGTTATTCCGGATCCAAATACCGCTATCGTCCTGGTCGGAGATGGTATAAACACGCAGTTTGGCAACCATTTTTTTCATCGTTGCTGCGTCGTTAGAATTTTTAAGCGTGTATAAGGCCTGCGCCAAAGTGTTGGCGCCGCCCCATACCGAGATCCATAATGGGCGGGGATCGTTTTGTTCCAATTCTCTTATTATCCAATTAGAGCCCGCAGAGTTTTTGCCGGCGCCGGTAGCATTTAAACCATAGCCGGGTTGCCCTTTCTTTACCAGCATACTTAATTTTTGCGCATCGGGGTAAG
>NZ_CAMLOV010000192.1 GCF_946481715.1 uncultured Mucilaginibacter sp.
ATTATTTACCAATACGTCTATCCTATTATCAAAGTTAGCCGCGATGAATTGTTGCAACCCGGCGTAATCATCGTGCACAATATCAAAGGCAATAGCAAATACCTCGCAATCGGGGTTAAGCCCTTTGGCAATTTCGAGCAGTTTCTCCAGCTTATCCTGCGAGCGGGCCAAAGCCATTACTTTATGCTTGCCTGATAAGATGAGTTCTAATACAGCTTCAAACCCTACGCCGCTGCTGGCACCTGTTATAATAATGTTCATGAGCCCCCTAACCCCCTAAAGGGGGAATGATTAATTGTTATCGCAAATTTAGTATTTGTATTTAAACCACCAATTTCTGTTCCACGGGGTGCTTTATTAGGTACAGCCCATCGGTTATCAGCTTTTTGTATTCGGGTTGGGTGGCGGCCTTGTGTTCTAAAAATTGGCGTATCTCGGCGGCAAGGGTTTGTTCAACATCTTCATGGTTCAGCATTTCTAGTATTTCCAGCGCGCAAAGCCAGTCGTCCTGGTGGTCTTTACGCAGTTGTAGCCATACATTGCCCAAAAAGCGGTAATCGCCGTGATTGTGGCGGCAATAGCGCACTTGCCGGTATAGTTTGTGCAACTCGCATGTCTTAAAATCGTATTCGGGATGATGGGTAGCGGTAGCTGATTTATAAGCAATCTCTAAAAACGCATCCTTATCCGCCGCACCGCAAAATACCGATGTTACGTTTTCGCCAACGGCCATGTCGTAAACTCCCCAGCTTGGGTCGAATAATAGGTTACCAGTCTCATCCTTCACCGTGCAATCAGTAAAGGTGATGAGTTGTAGTTTACCTGTTTCGGCATGCAGGCTTTTTACCTTGCCAGTAATGGTAATGCCACTTTCAAATGCAAGGGTTGCGTGGTTGCTAGCTTCAATGCCAATTGCTTTTAGTTCATCGACAGTATTATCCTCCAAAGGCTTATCAAAGCCCTTTAATTTCCCCACAGGTGAGCTAAAACCATCTTTGTGGTAACTTTTGCCGTGCCCTTTCAATTGCTTGTTGCCAACAGCCAGTGCGGTAGCGCCTGTGGTTTTGACGAAACTAGTATTGCCGCTTGCGTCAGCTGTTAATTGGGTAAACGTGCCCGAAACCTGTAGACCCGAACTGTAAACCGCTGTACAGGTATTCTTACTGTCGATAGCTTTCTGCAGCCCGTAAATACCACCCCGTCTAAACGACATAGTATCGGCGAATTGCTCTAATACATCTATCAAATTCTGGAAGGTGGGCGTTACGAAAAGCTGCGGCTGTGTTTTGGTGATATCGTAGGTGTATTTCACCACGTCGATGGTGTATGGCAATTTTTTTACCTCATCCAGCATGCAGCTTGCGCTTTCGCCTATGGAAGATAGCAAACCTGCACCATATATTTTGGGTTCCTGCAGGGTGCCGATGAGGCCATATTCTACTGTCCACCAGTGCAGGCGGCTAAGCAATGCCATTTCAGATGGCTCGCCCATATTATCTTGGCGGTAGGCTACCAAATCCTCAGCTTTTTTTATTTCCGCTTCATCGGCATGGGGCATTTCCTTTAAAATAGATAGCGTTCTTATTGCCTCGTACAATTCAAAATCCTGGGCACTAAACATCGCTTTAGCGCCTATCGAACCAAAATAACTTAGGTATTGGTGGTAATCCTTATCGGCAATAATAGGCGCATGCCCTGCCGATTCGTGTATGATATCAGGCGCAGGGGTGTATTCGATATGCTTTAATTGGCGGATATCTGCTGCTATCACCAGCACACGGTAAGCCTGATACTCCATAAAGGCCGCAGGCGGGATAAAGCCATCAACTGTAACGGCACCCCAGCCAATTTTGGCCAAAGCATCGTTCATTTCCTGTAGGTCGGGAATTTTCTCTATCGTTAGCCCTGCCCTTTGCAACCCGGGAATGTAAGGGTAGTAGGCAACATCTTTTAGGTAGCTGTAATTTTGCCGCATTACGTAGCGCCACACGGCATGGTCAATCGGGGTGTAATGCTCGTAGTGCTGCTCTACAATAAATTGTTTTAAATGCGCGGGTAGCGCAGCAACCTGCGCATTATTAAAATCATTAAATCGGCTCATTTAAGGCTTTTGTTAATTGGTTTCTTATCAGAGGAACAGCAAATAACCGATTATGATTTGATAGATTTTTAATTCGGAATATTATATTTTTTTTAGCATTTGCGCCCGAATTAAATTCCGTTTTTCGAAAAACACTGTAGGGTGTGGTGGCTACTTTTCGGTCCCGGTTTCAGTTTTGGGCAAACCTTCTTCAAGCCGTTTCGGGCGCAAAACGTAGTAAATACCAAAAAACGCCACGATGAGCGAAATAAGGTAAAACGAACCCGGTAGGAAAACAGCCAGGCTTTTTTCCATCGGGAACCAGCGCGTAAGATAAGTAAATACCGTTTCGCGGATACCCGCACCGCCAACGCTGATAGGGATTATAGTTGCCAACGCCGATATGAGAAACGATAACAAGTATGGCGAAAACTTGCCTGTAAAATCCTGGCTCAGCAGCACAAACACAATAGCCAGCACTTGCAGGCCCTGCACACAGATGGCTTTTAAATGCCCTTCGAAGAAATAATGGGTATAATCTCTGAAAAATTTGTAGGCAACAAAATAGTATATAGCAGATGCAAGCGTGAAAATACCGAATGGTATGCCGATATGGATATCTATCTGCGGGATAAAAAATATTAGCGCAACGGTAATTAAACCAATGGCCCAAAGTCCGCTCAGCCTATCAAACATGATGGCCCAGAACACCTTTTTTGCCGGGTGCTTATACGTTTTATTTAGCAGGTAAATTTTATAACCATCGCCGCCTATGCCACCAGGCAGCAGAAAGTTGTAAAACAACCCCAGCAGGTATAAACGAAAGTTAAAGCGTGCGTCAAGATGGAGGTGGATAGATTTGAAATAGCTGGATAAGCGCCATGACGAGAACACCATACTGCCAAAAAAACTTACCAGCGCAGCCAGCATCCACCAATAATTGGCATGCAGCAGCCGGTATTTAACCTGGTTTAAAAGATCTTGCTTGCCATGAAAAAGGAGGTAAAGCAAGCCCGTGGTTACAGCAACTTTTAGCAATACTTTGGTTACGCTCCATACGGTATCTTTCCACGTTTTCGGCTTAACAGCCTTCTCCGTTTCGTCTACCTCGGTTTCTATCAGGTCTTTCATTCGGGTGCAAAGCTATGTTTTTTTTGTATTAACCCGATTTCGTTGCACCAATTTCACAGATTTTAACATTGATCGCACCGATAGGCCCAAGGCTGCATTCACCCATGTAATCGTTATAATCATTTTCTATAGTCAGGGTAATCCAAAAATCAAATCGGTGTAATCATTCGGTGCAATCGCTGAAATCATGATCCTAAATACCTATTTTTGCGGCAAATTTCTAACGCTATGGGAAAAGTACAAGTAGGGTTGGTGCAGATGACTTGCACGGCAAACAAACAGCAAAACCTGGATAAAGCTATTGTAAAAGTGCGCGAAGCTGCTGCAAAAGGCGCACAGATAGTTTGCCTGCAGGAGCTTTTTACATCGCTTTATTTTTGCGATGTAGAGGATTACGACAATTTTGCACTGGCAGAATCTATCCCCGGTCCATCAACCGATGCGCTGTCGGCCGTGGCCGCAGAATTGGGCGTGGTAATTATTGCCTCACTGTTTGAGAAACGTGCACAGGGTGTTTACCACAACACCACCGCGGTTTTAGATGCCGACGGGCAATACCTGGGCAAATACCGAAAAATGCACATCCCGGATGACCCTGGCTTTTACGAAAAATTCTATTTCACCCCCGGCGATTTGGGCTACAAAGTCTTCAAAACAAAATTTGCAACTATCGGCGTACTCATTTGCTGGGATCAGTGGTATCCGGAGGCTGCCCGCATAACCGCACTAATGGGTGCCGAAATACTGTTTTACCCCACCGCCATCGGCTGGGCATCTACGCAGGACGAAGCCACCAATGTGGAGCAATACAACGCATGGCAAACCATACAACGCTCGCATGCTGTAGCAAACGGCGTTTACGTAGTAAGCGTAAACCGTGTGGGCGAAGAAGCAGGCGTAAAATTCTGGGGCGGGTCGTTCTTCGCCAACCCATTCGGCGCGGTAATGCATCAAACCACGCCTGATCAGGAGGAAGTTGTGGTAATGGAGTTAGACCTTGATAAATCTGATTATTACAGAAGCCATTGGCCGTTTTTGAGAGACAGAAGGATAGATTCATACCAGCCGATAACAAAACGCCTCATCGACGGCGACTAAAATAACAAAGACTTCTTTACCACTTCGTTCCTCGCAATGACAGCTTTATAAATACAGCACACCATGAGTACCACCAATATACCAACCGGACTACACTTCCCCGCAGAATGGGCTAAACAAACTGCTATGTGGCTAAGTTGGCCTCACAAGGAGGCTTCATGGCCTGGCAAGTTAGGTATTATCTATCCTATGTATTGCGAATTTGTTAAGGTTGTGGCTGAAGGCCAGTTAGTACGTATTAATGTGGCCGATGAGGCAATGGAATGGTTTGCCAGGCAGCAATTGCAACTGGCGGGTGTTGATCTAAGCAAAGTAGAATTCTTCCATTTCCCCACAAACGATGCCTGGTGCCGCGACCACGGGCCTGCATTTTTGGTGAATTACGAAACCAAGGAAAAAGCCATTGTAGATTGGGGCTATAATGCCTGGGGTGATAAATACCCCCCGTACGATCTGGACGACGTTATCCCGACCAAAATTGCAAATCATTTTAACCTGCCGGTTTATCACCCGGGCATTGTGATGGAAGGTGGTTCGGTTGATTTTAACGGTGCCGGTACATTGCTTACCACCACCGCTTGCCTGCTAAACCCAAACCGTAACCCGCATTTAACCCAGAAGCAAATAGAAGGCTACCTGCAAAACTATTACGGCGTAGAGCAAGTACTATGGCTGGGCGATGGCATCATTGGCGATGATACCGACGGGCATATAGATGACATCACCCGCTTTGTAAATACCGATACCGTGGTTACCGTGGTGGAAGAAAATAAAAACGACGAGAATTACCACATATTACGGGAGAACCTGCAAACCCTTAAAACCATGCGCCTGCTCAATGGCAAGCAACTGAATATTGTTGAATTGCCTATGCCGGATGCTGTTGTTTACGACGGCCAACGCTTACCTGCCTCTTACGCCAATTTTTACATCGGCAACGCAGCCGTGGTAGTGCCCACTTACCGCAGCAGGCACGATGATAAAGCGCTGGATATTATACAGGGCTGCTTCCCGGATAGGAAGGTAGTAGGTATTGATTCTACAGATATTATATGGGGTTTAGGGAGTTTCCACTGCTTGAGCCAGCAGGAGGCGGCGGTGTAATTACAGCCCGACATAATACCAGGGGATGCCTAACAGCCCCTTTTGCTGATAAACCGTTACATAGCTGCCTGGCTTGGCTTGTTGGTACACCTGGCGGGTTACAACTAGGTCGTTCAGATTTTTTTCTTTCCCCCAGAAGCTCACGGTTAGATGATGGAAAGTACGCCTGGAATGTTTTGGTTGATCCAAAACCTTAACTTTGTACTCATTTGCTCCTGTGTTATCGAAATTGCAATTCACGCAAACCATTGCGCCGTAACTATATAATAGCGCAAAAATTGCGGCGTAGAGCCAGTTGCTTTGCTTTTTTTCTGAGCGCCTATCATAACCTAATACTAACCTTATAAGAACAAACATGCCCGTCAATATAATCGCATAAGGCATTATCCAACGGGTATTATCCATCAGGTGGTATTGCATCAAGGCACTCCAGGCCAACACGCCTGCCGGGAAAAATAAAGCAGAAGTGAGGGATGGGTAGGCATCTCCCTTTTCGCCGTACAAAGTGACGAGCTTTTCATTCCGATACACAAAATATAACACCAAAAAAGGGTAAAGCACGGCAATGGTTAAAGCAATGTTGTAAGGGTTAGGGTAAATAAACAGCCAAAAAGCTATGCCTTTACCAATATTGTTGAGGTAAGAGGCATGCTTTCTGACCGTGCCAAGCTTTTTTTGCCGTTCGGCTTTGCTTGTGCCTATGTCCGGGTCGTTCATTACCGCATCCAGCTCTGCCTGGTAGGTGTTGCTATCTACCTGTTTAAGCCGGTTCCTGATGAGGGTGTGCATAGCAATGCTATCCACTATTGAGGTGTAATTGTTAATATGAATAGTAGGATTAGCGTTGTTAACAGGATCAACAATTAAAGCGGACCATTGAATTCTGTAGCTTTTGGCCTTATCAAAATACAATGTTTTTGTCCTGTAATTGGTCCTATGTATAATCGCTTCTGCGGTAATGGTAATTTTTGTACGGGAAAAATGTAAGGCCCCCAACACCAATAAAAGCCAAATAAGAGTACCCAATGCTATATTGGTGTATGGCATTTCTTCGGGTATAAGCCCTTTATATAATCCAAAAATACCAATACCGGTAGCAACCAGGCCCAAAATACAACCGTTGCGTCTGGCTGTTTTGCTGTAAGTAAACTCACGGTTTGTTAACATCGGTTCAATTACTGGCATCTGCTTTTCTTAAAAAGGCTTTTTTGGCCTATGCGGGACTTTTTTCGGGGGGTGTTTTGTTAACGCCTGCCGAAAGGGAGAACCCCAGTTCGGTGCCCTCGCCTGATGTGCTTTTTGCCCACACCTGGCCGTTGTATTTTTCTATCAGGTCTTTACAAAATACAAGCCCCATCCCGGTGCCACTTTCGTTCATGGTGCCTTGCTGGCTATCAACTTTTTTCACAAACAGCTTATTTAGTTGCGTGGCACTCATGCCCACGCCATGGTCGGTTATGCAGAAGTATACCATGTCGTTTTTTTTCTCGGCCGCTATTTTTATGGTACTGTTGGGGTGCGAGAATTTTATAGCGTTAGTTAAAAAATTATGAACCACAATACGGATGGAGTTTGGGTCGGCAAACACAATATGCTCTTTGCCAACAGTGTTAAAAGGGGCGATGTTTTTCTTTTTAAACTGGTCATCCAATAATTCCAGTTCCGATTTTACCACGTCGCACAGGCAAAAACTGGTACTTTTTTCAGCTACGTTATCAACCTGGCTATTTATCCAAAATAAAAGGGTATCCAAAAAATCCGAGGTATGTTCCAGTTTTCCAAAAACGCCCGGCACCATTTCTACAAATTCAGCGTAAGTAATATCCTTTTCGGTTAGTAAATAAAACATTCCCCGCAAAGTGCTTAATGGGGCACGTAGGTCGTGCGCTAAAATGCCTATCAAGCGGTCCTTTAGTATATTAAGTTCATGCAATTCATCCGTCTGCAAAAGTACTTCCTTGTTTTTTTCGGCAAGCAGCGCGTTTGCCTTTATCTGTTTACGTTTGGCATTGTAATAAAACACAAGCATCACCGATATTACTACTATTACAATGGTGTAAATAATATTAGTGGTCCGCTGATCGGCAATTTTTTGGTTGAGGAGTGCTTCTTTTTGCGCAGTTTTTTTCTGGGTTTCCTCAAAATCTATCGCCAGGCTGTACGAGGTGAATTTTTGTAAGCTCTCGTCGTTTTTAAGGCTGTCTTTTAATGCAATATATAAGCGGTGCTGCGCCAACGACTCTTCAAAACGTTTTAAACCTGCAAGTGCGCTGCTTAATTGTAGTGCCGCGTCGGCCTTAACTATGGTACTGGCCAAGCTATTGGCTGTTTGCTGTGCCAGCAAGGCAAATTTGTAAGCTTGCTGGTATTGCTTTTCGGAGTTATAAACTTGTGCCAGCCCTTCATAAGCATAAGCCTGGTTATATTTGATATTATTTTTACTGGCCGAAGCAAGGCACAAGTTAAGGTAATACAGTGCCGAATCGGGGCGCGACATGTGATACTGGTATAAGCCAATATCGTTATATGCCAGGCTGATCCCTTCCTCGTCGCCAAGCTGGTGGAAAAGCGCAAGGGCTTTGCGGTAATAATCAATGGCCTGCGCTTGTTTTTTTTGCGCGGCCATTACCTCGCCAATGTTTAGGTAACAGGTGCTGATGCCCTGCTTATCATTCAGCTTCACCCAAACCTTGTTAGCTTTGCCAAAATAGTCGAGCGCTTTTGGCCATAGTTCCAGTTGTTGCATTACCACGCCAATATTGTTGTAATTATCGGCAGCGGCAAGCTGATTATTAAGCTTAATGTCTATCAACAGAGACTTGAAATAATAATCGAGCGCTTTGCTAAAATCGCCTTTGTTATCATAAGTGATACCCATAATAGCGTAGCAATCGGCAATATCAATTTCTTTTCGGAGGCTTTTGCGAATAGCCAGCGCCTGCTCAAACCAGTTCAAAGCAGCTGCATAATTGCCCAAATAATCCTCTACCCGGCCAAGCCCCATGTAAGCCTCGCTTATGCCGAACTGGCTTTTTGCCTGTTTACTTAAACTAAGGGCTATATTATAATTTTTTGCAGCCAGCGGGTAATTGCCATTAAAAGAGTTTACGGCACCCAGTTGCACATATCCGGCCGCTGCCCCTTTATAGTAACTTATTTTTGTAGCAGCGCTAATGGCCGCTTTGGCATAGTATGCGGCACTGTCAGGCTGCGATTCATAGTAGCCTTCTGCCAGGGAATTTAACCTATTCACCGCAGCGGTATCATTAGTTTTAAGCTGCCCGGTGGCGGTTAATGCTTGTTTTTTCAGGCTGTCAATTTCCCCTGCCGGGATGGATGCAAATGCGGGTACTGCCAGGATAAAAAATACAATAAAAATGTAAATTGGTTTCAATGGACAAATACAGTAATTTTTACTAAGATATAAATATTATAGTATTATGAAAATCTACAAAATATTGAAATAGGTATACAGGGGCATAGGTGCCAAAATAAAAGGCCCCGAAAATCGGGGCCTTTTATTTTGGTGATGTGTTACTTACGCCAACAAGTTCTTCCAGCTTACCAAATCGCCAATTATCTTATCCAGGTCATCGGCAGCTACGCGCTCCTGCGCCATGGTATCGCGGTGGCGAATGGTTACAGTGTTGTCCTCTAATGTTTGGTGGTCAACCGTGATACAGAAAGGCGTACCAATGGCATCCTGGCGGCGATAGCGTTTACCAATGGCATCCTTCTCCTCGTACTGCAGGTTAAAATTAAGTTTCAACTTGTCCATTATCTCGCGTGCTTTTTCGGGCAGGCCGTCTTTTTTTGTGAGCGGGAAAATGGCGGCCTTAACCGGTGCCAGGCAAGGGTGCAGGCGCAGCACGGTACGGCTGTCCTGGCGTTCCTCGGTGCTCAGGTCTTCTTCTTCGTAGGCGTTTATCATGGTCAGCAAAAACATCCTGTCTAAACCTATCGAAGTTTCGATAACGTAGGGGATGTAATTACCGAAAGGCTTTCCGGTTTCCGGGTCAACCTCCGGGTCGAAGTATTGCATTTTCTTGCGCGAGAATTTCTCATGCTGGCTCAAATCGTAATTAGTGCGACTGTGGATACCTTCCACTTCTTTAAAGCCAAACGGGAAATCAAACTCAATATCATAAGCAGCATCAGCATA
>NZ_CAMLOV010000193.1 GCF_946481715.1 uncultured Mucilaginibacter sp.
CGATGCGTTTATAATATTGGACAACCAGTGGCGCTTTATCAAAACCAACGGTGCATTTCAAAATGTAGCACACAAAACAAAGGAACAACTCGTTGGGAAGAACATTTGGGAAATGTTTCCAACGCTTAAAGGCAGGCTAACAGAAGAAATGCTGCAACGTGCAGTAGAAACGAAGCAAACTATTAAGTTCACCGAGTATTTTGCAAGGCCCAAACTTTGGTTCCGTGTAGCGGCTTATCCGTCATCCGAAGGGTTAACTATATTCGTAAAAAATATTACCCGGCAAAAGGTTGCCGAGGAAGAGCTTAACAGCACCCGTAATAACCTTGAATCTCTTATTAACAATACCGATGACCTGATTTGGGCTATCGACACCAATAACCATTACATCTACGTAAATACATCGTACAAAAGCGCCGTTTATAACGAAACGGGTGAACTGCCTGTTAACGGGGGCGAACTTATTATTTACGGCAATGAAGATACCGTTGAGATATGGGCCGGTTACTATCAGCGGGCGCTTAATGGTGAGCGTTATACTATAGTTTACGAAAATGCTCATACAAATCCTGCGGAATCGTCATATTACGAGGTGAACTTTAACCCTATATATGACGAGGCCAATGAAATTGTAGGGACCGGCTGCTTTGCCCGCGAAATAACTTCGAGGCTGCGGTCGGAGCGGGAGATTATTGCGCAAAACGAACGGTTGCGCAATATAGCGTCTTTAAGTTCGCACGAATTGCGCCGCCCGGTGGCAAGCATGCTTGGGTTAATTAATGTAATAGATTTTGAAAACTTTGGTACCGAAGAAAACAGAGAGGCCATAAACCTTTTGCTGGTTGTAGGTAACGAGATAGACGAGGTAATAAAGGCAATAGTTGACAGCACTTTTACCGGCTTGTTGCCAGACCCAACTAAAGAGGGCGGCAACAATACGACGGGTTAGTTCTGCTTTTTATCCCAAAGCCTTTTTGATACTACCTGTTCTATAACCTGGCCATAGTAACTGCGGCTAATGGGGATGCGGTTGCTGCCGATAAACAATTCGTTCGCTTCGATACCATCAATTTTGCTTACAGCAGCAATAAAAGATTTGTGTACCCGTATAAAGGCACTTTCGGCCAGCTTTTCTTCAAGTTTTTTTAGGGAAAGCATGGTTACATATTTACCCCGTGTGCTGTAAATAGTTACATAATTTTGCATGCCTTCTACATACAGTATCTCGTCAAACAGCACTTTTTCGTACTTACTGCCGCATTTGATAAAAAAGTAATCCTCCGCTGGTTTAGCCGGGTCGCGCGTTAGCAATTTATGGTAATCCTTCGCCTTGGCAGCAGCTTTAAAAAACCGTTCGAAAGTGATAGGCTTCAACAAGTAATCGAGAACGTTCAACTGGAAGCCTTCCAGCGCGTAAGAAGGATAGGCTGTGGTGATGACCACCATCGGCGGTTTTTGCAGTATCTTCAGAAATTCGATGCCATTCATTTTAGGCATCTGGATATCCAGGAAGATGAGGTCGGCGGCACCACGGTCTATCAGCGGAAGCAGTTCGAGCGGGTTTTCGCACACGCCCGCGAGGCTTAAGAAATCTACCTCCCTTACATAGCTGGCCAAACCTTCCCTGGCAAGGGGTTCATCGTCTATAATTACGCAATTGATCATGTTAGCCAGCTATTAATTGTGTTGAAGGAACGGTTTCCACCTGCATCAGTTGTAATTCTAATTTTACGCTAAAACGCTCCGGGCTTTGGTCAATATCCAACAGGTACTGCCCGGGGTAAATCAGATCGAGCCGACGCCTTACATTTTGCAGGCCGATGCCGCCATAATTTACCGCTTCTGCCGATCCGTTTACAGAAGCACTGTTCGCAACACTGAAATAGAGTTGCGTACCTTTTACTTTCAGGGATATGCAGATTCGGTTGGTGCGGCCTTTATCTTTTGATACGTGCTTGAATGCATTTTCTACAAATGTCATCAGGATAAACGGGGCAATGCCGGCTTCCGGCGCATAGTTATGTTGCAGATCAAACTCCACAATAAGGCTTTCATTTTGGCGGAGTTTTTCCAGTTCGATAAAGTTTTCCAGGTAAGCGATCTCCTTACTTAATGGGATGAGGTGATCGTTGCATTCATAAAGCTGGTGCCGCAATAGTTCTGAGAATTTGGCAAGGGAGGCCGAAGCCATATACGGGTTTTTATGGATCAAAAAGAAAATGGAATTGATGCTGTTGAACAGGAAATGCGGGTTAAACTGGTATTTAAGGAACTTCAATTCTGTTTCCAACTTTTCTTTCTCCAGCGCCTGTTGCCGTCTTTGCCCTTCTATCCAATTTTTTGTCAGCTTAATGCTCATGGCCAGCGTAATAGCGGCGATGGTGGATTTTAAAGGTTCCGATTTGGCCTGGTGATAGTAGCCGTTCCAGTCGCTGGTGATGCCAAACATTTTTTCGGCATTGCTGCCGGCCAACCAGGCGCTTAAATAATACCCCGGCACAATAAGCAGGGACGAGGCGATGATGGCCAATGCCATAAAAAGAATGTACCAGCCGTAGCGCCCTTTTTGCAGGTAACGGGGAATGAGAAAATACAGGTTGAAATAAACCGCGAATGCTGGGAAGATGACGTAGAAGAAACTCTTGACAAAAAAAACGGAAAAAAATATCTCCTGCGCTGCCCGGTAAGGGCTGTCTATTGCCAGCGCCCAAAACACATAGTTATACAACATCCAGAAAGGAATGTGATAAAGCTTGTATTTAAACAGCCAGTTTTGTTGCCTGGTAATAGTTGCCATGATGGTTAAAGTTACGGCTATTGCTTTAATAAACACACGCTGGTAGTTAAACTGCCGGTTTTAATTGACGAAATACCTTCGACAAAGGATAAGCTGCAAATTGCAGGTTGCACGCTGCTCAAACCGGTTCTTTTCGCATTTAGTTGCCGCTTGTCAATTAGCTGTTACCGTTCATCAATTCCATTTTTCTCGGACTTCCGGCAACAGTTTTTTTGCAACATGAAAACTTTATCCACCCTGCTTGTTGCAATACTTTTTAGTTTTGCCGCTCATAGCCAAATCAGCGGCAAACTAGTTTCGGCAAACGGCGGGGCAGTTGGTTTTGCCCCTGTGTCGGTCCTTATAAATCCTGATAGTTCAGCCCTGCGTTCTGTATTGGCTGATGAAAACGGAAGCTTTGTATTTACCGGCGTACCACATGGTAGCTATATCCTAAAAATCAGCAACCTTGGCCATGCTACATGGTTTTCGCAACCCTTTTTGCTTAATGCCGCACAACGCGAGTATAAGGCAGGCATAATTGTATTATCGCTTGCAAGCAGGCAACTCGGCGAGGTTGTTATCCGATCCGAAAAGCCACTGGTACAACAACTGGCCGGCGGGCTGCAGGTGAACGTGCAAAGCAGCCTCATGGCCAAAGGCAGTTCTGTATTACAGGTATTGCAACGCTCGCCCGGCGTAGTGATCGATCAGCAACATAGCGGCATCAGTCTCAACGGAAAAAGCGGGGTAATGGTGATGCTGGATGGCAAACTGCTGCGCCTTACCACCGTACAGGTATCGGCCTTGCTTAGCGGCATGTCGGCAGATGACGTTGGCAAGATAGAATTGCTAAGCACGCCGCCTGCCCGATATGATGCCGACGGAAATGCTGGCCTTATTAATATAGTAACCAAAAAGAATAAGAAAGCCGGAACCAGCGGTTCTATATCCGCATCTGCCGGCTATGGTAAAGGAGAGAAGGTTTCTACAGATCTCAACCTTACCCATAATAGTAAAAAGTGGAGCCAGCGGCTTTCTTATAGTTACTACCGCAGCCGCAGCTACGCATTGCTGCAGGCCGAGGGCACCGAAAATGTAGGTATTATTGGTGGGCAAACCGCCTTCCATTATAATGGAGAGAGTAAACCCCTAAGCAACTACCATGGCTTTGGCGGCGGGTTGGATTTTCGCCCGGATTCGTTAATTGCTATAGGCGGCAATATTGACTACAATATCACTATCGACCAAAACAACAACCATAACTTTGGTAACTACCTACTTCCCGATACTAACATGATTTTCGATTCGCAGCTTGCGGGCAATAGCCATACGCGCTACCTGCATCCCAGCCTTTATTTGGAGCAGAGCATAAGTAAGGATCAAAAACTAAACATCGACCTGGATTATTTTAGCCACAACAGTAAAGGCTTAACGCAGATACAAAGTAATTTTAGTAACAGTGTGTTTGGAGAAATTCAACGGAATGTGGCCAATGCCAATATCAAAGTTGGTGTAGGCAAATTAGATTATACCAATACCTTCAGCAAACGGCTGCGGCTGGAAAGCGGTTTAAAAAGCACCTTTACCCGTAGCCGAAGCACTGCAGGTATTGAAAAACTGGTGGGAGATAAATGGGTAAACATTGGCGCAGGCACCTCCAACGATTTAGGTACAAAAGAATTTATTGGAGCAGCTTACACCGTTTTTTACTGGCAGCCCGATAGCCTCCTTAATATTTCTGCCGGTGCCAGGTACGAGTATTCGCGCAACAGTACCGATCATTCGCTTAACGCGGCTTACTTGATAGACCGCCGTTTGAGCAAGCTCTTCCCAAGCATTTTTCTTACACGCAAGCTTAATGCCACCGATGAATTACAGTTATCGTACACCGAACGGATCACCCGGCCCTCTTTTGCCGATCTGGCGTCGTACGTTTCCTATAACGACCCGGTTTCTGTTTTTACGGGTAACCCGGGCCTTAAACCTACGATCACCCATAACCTAAAGCTGGCGTATAACAGGGGCGACTATTTATTTGCCCTTATGTACAGCAGGGATATCAACCCCATTTTGGGCACGCAAATTATGACCGGCCCTACCCCCGGGCTGGTTTATCTCATCCCCGAAAATGCCGACCTGCAAAATAACGTCACCTTCCAAGCAACTATACCTATAAAGATTGCGCCCTGGTGGGAGATGAGCTACGGCTTCCTGGCCGGCATGCATCATTATGAGATCAGTTATTTCCCGCAACTGCTGCAGAAAACTTATTTCAGCTATAATTTGAATTTTAAAGAAAGCTTTAAACTGCCCCGCAATTATGCCCTGGAGTTATCGGGATACTATAATTCATCGGCCTACGACAGTAACTCCCGCTGGGCGGGTAATGGCATGGTTAACTTTGGGTTTAAAAAAGAGCTTGCCGGGCAGGGCGGTACTGTGCAACTCAGTGTTTCCGATGTTTTTAGTACCGCCATTTATCGCGGCAAGATGGGCCTCCTCACTACCGATGCCTTTAATTCCAATGTAAGGGTAAGTTACCGGCCCGAATCGCGCAGCTTTCCCATCATCAAATTATCCTATTCCCGCTCGTTGGGCAGCAATAGCAAAGCATCCCGCAAAAACAGCGGCACAAACGACGAGCAAAAGAGGCTTTAAAGGCGGACGTTACGCGCCTAAAATAATTCTGTAGTTTTTTGTAACAACTATAATCACCGCGAATCATATTAAACGCTATATAGCCAAGGTCTCATAAAGCTATAAGTTATTGTGAGGAGCCCGCACCTTAAGGGCCCCGTTAAATTAATCAAAAAATAAAATGTCTGATTCTATTCCAATTCTCCAATTCTGGTGGGTGCTGCCGCTGTGTGCCGCCCTTTTTATGTACAAATTTGTACTGCAGGTTTTTTTTGGTATGATCATCGTTCCTGATGACCGTATTGGTTTGGTTGTTAAAAAGTTTACCCTATATGGGGACAAGCGGCTGCCGGATGGCCGTATCATCGCTGTAAATGGCGAAGCCGGTATGCAGGGTAAGCCGCTTGCGCCGGGTTTGTATTGGCGCATGTGGCCATGGCAATATGCCATTACTATGGAGCAGTTTACCGTTATTCCGCAGGATAAACTGGGGCTGGTAAAAGCAAAGGATGGTGCCCCAATGGATAGTGGCCGTGTGCTGGGTAAACCTGTTCCTTGCGATAAATTCCAGGATTCGCAGGCCTTCCTCGAAAACAACGGGCAAAAAGGCCCGCAAGCCGCGTTCTTAACGCCGGGTAGTTACCGTATCAACACCTTCCTGTTCGAGATAGACATGGTGCCTATCACCCGGATTCAGGAAAATAAGGTAGGTATTGTTACCACGCTGGATGGGGAGCCTTTGGAAAAAGGCGACATAGCCGGTGGCTCGGTTGCGGGGCACCGTAACTACCAGGACCCGATGGCCTTTATACAAGCCGGCGGCCGCAAAGGCTTGCAGGAAGACGTGATACTGGCCGGTACCTATTACCTTAACCCATGGTTTGCCGTGGTAGAACAGGTAGAGATGATACACATCCACATAGGATACGTCGGCGTGGTGAACTCCTTCGTCGGCCCCGAAGGTAAGGATACCAGCGGCGTGGGCTTTACCCATGGTAACATCGTAAAGAAATACGACAAAGGTGTTTGGGACGAACCTTTAGACCCCGGTAAGCACCCCGTGAACATTTACACCCACTCGGTAGAAATTGTGCCTACTACCAACATCGTGCTCAACTGGGCAAACAGCCGTACCGAATCGCACGAACTGGATAAGCATCTGTGTACCATCAGCGTAAGGTCGCACGATGGTTTTACCTTTAATTTGGACGTATCGCAGATCATCCACATACCGCGTAACGATGCGCCAAAAGTTATCGCCCGTTTCGGTAACATGAAAAACCTGGTATCGCAGGTACTGGAACCCACCATTGCCAACTACTTCCGTAACTCGGCACAAAAAAGCGGTGTGATAGAGTTCTTGACCAACCGGTCCGACAGGCAGGAAGATGCCCGCGCGCAGATAGGGAAGGTGCTTGGCGAGTACAATGTAGAAGGTGTGGACACGCTGATAGGCGACATTGTACCACCGGAAGCTTTAATGCGCACCCTTACCGACCGGAAAATAGCCGAGCAGGAACGCGTTACTTACGAAATACAAAAGAGCGCGCAAATAGAGCGTAAGGAATTTGAAAGTGCCAAAGCGGGTGCTGATATGCAGCCGGAGGTTGTAAAATCGACCCGCCAGGTGGAGATAAACACCCAGATGGCTGCATCAAAAGTTGCTGCCGCGAGGGGTGATGCCGAATCGAGAGTGATCAACGCTAAAGCGGATGCGGAAAATAAAACCATTATTGCCCGTGCTGATGCCGAAGCCAAAACCATCAACGCAAAAGCAGATGCTGCCGCTACCGAAGTAAACGGTAATGCCGATGCCGGTAAAATTAAAGCGATTGGTTTGGCCGAAGCTGAAGTTACCAAACAAAAAACAGAAGCCATGGGTACCGAACAATACGCCATAGTACGCGTAGCCGAAACTTTGGCAATGAACGGCATCAAATTAGTTCCGGAGATACTGATAAACGGCCAAAACGGCGGCGGTAACGGTATGATTGATGCGCTGATAGGCAACGAAATGCTTAAAAAGCTGCAACGCGAAGCAAAAATTGATGTTACACCTGCCAGTGATGTGGAATAATTAAGCATCGGTAGAATTATTTGAAGGAGGCACGGGAAACTGTGCCTCCTTTTTTGGTAAGCGTCGACACCCACCCCGTCTTTGCGAGGTACGAAGCAATCTCCAGATAAGCAGAGCGGTGATGCATAGCTTAGAGATTGCTTCGTACCGCAATGACGCAGTATTTAAGCTCACTGCCTACCGCAAACTGCTAACTGCTCTGCTGTGTCATTATCCTTATCTCCTTCGGATAGTAATTATTAATCCTGTTCGGAAGCAATTTCGCCCATCCCAAAGCAAGCCCTTCGTATTCCATCAGGCTCCAGCCTTTATCATTTACAGCTATATCTATATTGTCGCGGCGCAGGTATTGTATAGCCTGCTCCTTATTTAATGGGGTAGATAAAACGGCATCCTTATTAATAAGCAGGCTCAAGGCCAGTTCGTGGTCGGGAATCAAGTCGCGACCGGCAAGCTTACCGATCCGCACGCCCGATTTTTTAATGTACAGCTGCCGGTGCAGCATGTTCAGGCTTTCCTTGTGTTCGCGGTTAATGGCCAGCCAATCCTCGGCTACTTTAAAGTAGTAGAATTCATCCGGCTCGTTTACATAGCTGCGTACAATATCCAGTTCGGCGGCGGCCAGCTTCTGATGTGCGTTGTTCTTGTAGTTACTCGCGCCGCCTGTACTTTCTTTTTTACGCAGGCAGGCGGCAAATAACCCCTCGCCCAATACCTTGCCCGGGTAAAAGCGGTAGCCCCAGGCCTTTTGCAGCGGCGACTCGGTTTCCACAATCCCCCAGTCCTTATATATAGGTATACGGATACTCTCCATACCAAATTCTGCGCATAGCCAATCCAATATATCCTCGTTCTCCTGGTGCGAATAACTGCAGGTACTATATATAAGGTATCCGTCCTCTTTTATGGCAGGGTAAATATCGGCCAGGATGCGCTCCTGCCGCTGCTGGCAAAGGGTTACGTTACCCTCGCTCCACTCGTTCATGGCGGCGGGGTCTTTACGGAACATACCCGAGCCCGAGCAGGGCGCATCTACCAGCACCACGTCAAAAAAGCCTTTAAACGAAGTAAAGTCGCGCGGGTCGTTATTGGTGACGATAGTATTAGATGTTCCCCAGCGGCTAAGGTTATCCGTTAATATAGGTACGCGTGTTTTGATGATCTCGTTCGCCACCAGCAAATCGGCGCTTTGCAAAGCCGAATTAAGCAGCGTGCTTTTGCCGCCCGGCGCAGCGCATAGGTCTAATACTTTAATAGGATCTTCTTCATCGGGGCGGATGGTTTTCAGGATATGATCTATAAACATAGATGATGCCTCCTGTACATAATAAGCACCCGCGTGGAATGATGGGTCGAAAGTGAAAGAGGGGCGGGTATCCAGGTAACGGCCATCGGCGCACCAGGGAACTTGTTTATCCGTTTTTATGCCCGACGGCTTAAATGGGTTTAATCTTATCGAGGTAATTGTGCTGCCGTTTTGATGCGCTTCAACAAAATTTGCCTTGTCAAAGCCCGGTTCGGCGTTTAATTGCTCTAAAAAATGCGGCGGAAAGGTAGTAGCGTTCATATCTATTTCAAACTTACGGAAAAAAATCTGCGCTCATTTTGTGTTTTTGGGCAGAATAGTTTGCGGTGGATACGCCGAATCGCGCGTTTTTGCCGATGCTGTTATATCGGATTTAGCACGTAACTATACTCTCTATATGTTTGCACACCTAAGGGCGCCGATAGTTTGCAATTAGTTTTCAATGAGTTATGGTATTGTTTTAATTATTTGAAATTTCTTTTGGGCCGATAGGTGCTTTCTCCTTACATTTGTATCCGCTCAAACGAAAGGGGCGTTGTTTTTTGAACATCAGGCAGATAAAAGAAAGTTAAAGAAAAGTGAATATTTCACTTGACAGAAACCAAAATAATCTGCACCTTTGCAGCCCGCAAATGAGGTAACACTCACCGGGAAGTACATTGAAAAGCGAGCTTGAAAAATTAAAAAATAAAAAGTTTGCAAAAGCAAAAAGGTTTCTTACCTTTGCAGTCCCAAAACGAGGGAGCGGAGATTAGAGATAAGGGAAGCAAAAA
>NZ_CAMLOV010000194.1 GCF_946481715.1 uncultured Mucilaginibacter sp.
ATCAATACGCATGGTAGGCCGGTCTGTCAAATTGTAGGCTGGCCAATCCGGAACATCCTTCGCAGCAGGCTTACCTGTCTTTGCAAAGGTAGTCCAAAGTTCGGCCATGTGATGCGATGCAACAAAGCGTTCAGGCTTGTTCCCGCTTAAAAAACCAGCCCGTGCACCCGGCACTTCGTTATTGAATTTGAATGTAATATCCATAGCGTGCGGCGTGCCCAATGGGTAATCGGTACCCGGGATCTTTGCTTCGGATTTATAACAAAAATTGTATAGGTACACAGGAGCGCCCCCCTGTTCTGCTTTCCTTTCTGCGATGGCAATGGAGCCAAGCCCCATCATATTAATTGATCTTACAGCCATCCAGATATCAGTTGCCGATGCATTCGGCCGGGTTTGCCTGTACGTCGCAATAATTTTTTGGGCATCGGCTCCGAACTCCGGTTGGAAATTTGCTTGCAATGCTTCAAATGTAAAATCCTTTTGGAGGGGAGCGGTATCACGCGAATACATTGCAAAAAACGCCCATTCATCTTCATTCCACCCCGTCATGAGCGGCTTGTCCTTTGAAATTTTCGGCGCAAACGGGTCAAACGGATCATGGGGCAGTGCAGCTCCGTCAACCACAGGCGCAAAATTATTTGGAACGAACCCTACGGAACCATTCTTTTTAACGTAGTCGGTATTAGCCATAAGGCCGGGAATTTTATTTTGAACATCCATCAGATCTTTCACGGGGACATCGAGTATTTTTTTCCAGTCCTTTGCATCGATACCCAGTTCCTTGAATACCAGTTTTGTCATTTCTATTGCCGCCTCTTTAGGCATCATCCTAAGGCCAGGCCCGCTTTCAATTGAAGCTTTATTGAAATATGGCGCTGCAGCGGGCATAGCATATAAACAACTCGTTTTTGCGCCTCCGCCCGATTCGCCCCAGATCATCACATTGTTTGGGTCGCCTCCAAAGGCCGCAATATTCTTTTTCACCCATTTTAAGCCGTCGACAATATCCAGAAGCCCATTATTACCTGAACCGGCATATTCCGGGCCTGCAATATCTTCAAGGTACAGAAAAGCCATTAGCCCTAACCGGTGGTTTGTTTCTACTACAACCACATCAAAAAAGCGGGCAAGGTTTGAGCCATCCTGATCAAGGGCGCCGCCAGAGCCGTTAGAAAAACCTCCTCCGTGATTGTAAAACATTACGGGACGTTTTTTATTATCATTAGCTGGCGTCCAAACATTTAAAAACAAGCAGTCTTCAGCCGGCTTAGGTTCGTTTACGCCACGAAACTGAAATTGAGGTTGGATAGAGGGAGCACCGAGTTGTAAGGCGTCACGCACTCCCGTCCAGGGTTTCAAGGGACCTGGCCTTTTAAATCTCCTGTCGCCCGAAAGGCTACCGGCGTAAGGAATGCCCTTGAATAAACAAACCCCATCCTTTCTGATGCCCCTTAGTTTACCCTCAGCGGCTTCGGCGATTACGAAATCGTCTTCAGCTGGGACTGAAGAACTCGCGAATTTGGGGAGGGTGATCGCAGCGGTAATAACTGACAACTGCCCTAAAAATTTTCTTCTGCTTGATATGTACATAACTCTGTGTTAGTGGCGCTTCAGGCAATGTTACCTGCGCTTCAATATTGGCCTGATATTAGGATGGAAATCAGTGTTAATTCTTTGTTTTTTGGGCTCCATCCCAGTGCTCTGCAAGTTTTCCGTTTTCGATGCGAAACATATCGAACCAGGTGGTTGTATACGTTTTTGTGCTGTCTGCCGGGTCGGGCAATTTCGAAGCAAAACTTATCACTACCAAGTCACCTTCTGCAACAATAGCAACTACCGGCGCTTGTATGGTATCCACAATTGGTTTAGGTTTTGCGAATTTTGAAAATACTTCAACAAACCCTTTTCTTCCTGTTGGAACATTTGGATTATGCTGCATGTAGGTTTCGGCGAGGTATTTCTCTGCGAATTCGAGATGGCCTCCTTCCAAAATTTCACGCCAGCAATCGTACACCAGCTTTTTGTTGGCTGCAAGCTTAGGATCGCTGCTTTGCAATAATGTTTTTTGATTTGCGAGCGGTATGGATGGCAATTGTGCAAAAATGTTATTTGCAAACAGGGCAACGATAACAATAGAAAGTGTAATGAACTTTTTATGCATTTGTAATTTATTTTTGGCTGTAAAGAACTTCAATTGATTATACGAGAGCGCACAACTTTAAATGTCGGGAATTAATGGGCTTTTGCAAACTCACCGTCAGCTGCGATCTCTACCTCATCGCCTACAAGTACCGTAGGCGTGTTTGCCCCAATATTAAAGTCCGACCGCTTTATTGTACCCCTTAATTTAAAACCGGCATCGTTTTGCTTGCTATTTGGGTTCTCTTTTGTGCCCCGGTACCAAAGATCCATCGTTACAGGCTTTGTAACGCCATGCATAGTAAGGTTGCCGGTGAGCTTATACTTGTTCGCTCCGTCAGCCTTTAATGATGAGCTTTTGAAAGTGATAGCAGGGTATTTCGCAGCATCAAAAAAGTTAGCGCTTTTAAGGTCATTGTCACGCATTTCAACTTCGGTGTTGATGGAGGACACATCTGCAGAAAGTTCAAAAACGGCATCACTAAAATCGGGCTTGCCTGCAGTTATGGTAACATTAAAATTTTTGAACAAACCATCTACGTCCGAAAGCAAATGATGGGTAACGGTAAACTTAAGTTTGGAATGCATTTTATCATTTTTCCAGGTAACCGTTTGGGCAAATAACGAGGTTTGTAGCAGCAGGATACCCCCAAATAATAATAATTTCTTCATGTTTAATAATTGGTTTGATTTTAGTTGAATAAAAACTTCAGGGCTGCCAATTGCATTGGAATGCTTAATTTGACGATAAGAAGCTTAGGGGTAAAAATAGAAGGGATTTGGTTCCGATATCTTGATGCGAATCAAGAAATTATATTGATTTTGGTCAATGAGCCGATAATCATGCCTCAGCCTTTTTTACAAAAAGCCTTTTTCTTACACGGCTCAGCGTTTCGGGGGTTAATCCGAGATAAGAAGCAATCATATGTTGTGGTACACGTTGGGTAATATCCGGATATATGCTTAACAGCTTGGTGTACCTTTCATCGATTGAAAGCGTGAACATGTCTATCAACCTTTTTTGCAGAGAAATATATGCACCCCGATACTGGGTGTAGTTAAATTTGAAAAATTCGGGTACAGCTGTCTCCAGGTATACGTGCGCAGTTTTGCTTATCAATATCAATTCAGAATCTTCTACTGCATCAATATTCAGATCGGATTTGTCTTCATTTATAAAACTGGATATATCAGATATAAACCAACCCTCCGGTGCAAATTGTATAATGTGTTCGTTATTTTTTTCATCTACCAAATACGAACGCAGCATGCCCTTACTCACAAATGCCACCGATCTGCAAGTTTCTCCCTCCTGCAAAAAGTACTGATGCTTTCTTAATTTCTTTACAGTAACATGCTGGCCGAAAATTGCTTTTTCAGCTTCTGTTAGTGTTACCCATTTTGACAGCTTATCGAAGAGGTTATTTAGCATAGTTTATCCTGGTTGCTAATTTAACCTTTTACATGCAAACCTAGTGTATAATCTTACTAAACGGAACGGCGGCTGTTAGAGCTATATAAACATTATCTTTAAAGGCCCTGTCGGGAAACACGGCGTGGTTTATATCGAAGTAATGCAGGTTAAACTCAAAATTTGCAGCCGGGGCGCCCTTTTTATCTATCAGCACAATGGGTATACCGATGGTGCCATTCAGCGCTTTGTAAACACCGATATTTTGTTCGATAGCCGCGCTGATGCCGATATGCGATTGGTTGGGGTAATACACAACATTAAACTTGGCAGCCGGGGTAATAAAATGCCGGTATTTACCTATAAAAGTTCGGTCTGCTCCTTTGGCTTTTGCCGTGGCTGCATCCGCTCCGTTTAAACTGCGGTACTCATCAATAGTTAAGTTTTGCAACAACCTGCTCGCTGCCGAATTATTGGATGCTATACTTGCTTCAACATTCAAAAAAAACCTTCCCGACTTTCGGGTTTCTAAAAACCGGGTATGGTTGATGGCCACACGGATTGGATAAGCCCCCATGGTTGCGAGTTGGCTATTGAGGGATTGGCCAACCAGGGAATGATCTGCTATAACAGGCGCGTAGATGCTGACGTTTGTCCAATACGTTGTAATACGTTTGTAGGGGGCGCCATCTATCAGTTCGGCATATTGCGCAGCCGCAAACTTAGTTGCAAACTCATCCCGCAGGGCTGCATCAAAATCGCGGCGCATGGTTGCTATTACCCGGTTAAAGGCCGTATCCGGCATACCGTGCAAATTGCTTGGTAACGAGCCCTCGAATTTGTCCTGCCGCTCCCTGATCTCGCCGCGAAGCCGGTTAAGCATCGCTATCCGCCTTACGTCTAACATTTTTTTTTCGGCACAATTGTTAACCACAGTTCGCGGTTGGGCTATCCATGTTTTTTGGACAGTAACCCCAAGTTGGTTGCGCCCGTAATTGCCGTTTACCGTATTTGCGATGCCCGGGCTTACTTTTGCCTTTACCCCTACCATATAAAAACCACGCACCGGGTTGTCTATCCCCGTTTGCTGAAACAGGTTATGGTTGAGCGAAAAAACACCATCGGCCGTATTAAAAGTTACATAGTTTTTATAGAAAGACAAGTTATTGTAACTGCTGAGGTAACTCCCCACCCTATCCGACAGGAATAAGTTCATAGCGCCGCCGGTTGCAACCCTGCCACCGCAAGCCTCGCGTGTTAGCGAATCGGATATGCGTTGCAGTTCGGTAATTAACGCAACAGGCGATTGCGCAAACGCCGCCTGGCTACCAAAGAGCAACAGCCAGCCAATGGCAACGGTATATAGCCTGCTAAACATTGCCTGTAATTATCTGTCCTCTTAATGCCGCCAGGTCCGGAGACAGGCTTCCACGATAGTCGGAAAGCTTAACGGTGTCTAAAAAGTCGTTAGAAAACAAGTCGGCCATGGGTTTGGTCAATAAAACACTGCGCATATCTTTCCATTCATCATCGGCATCGCCATATATGGTATCCACCAGCCCTGGGAACGACCACGGTGCATTCTTGCCCCAATGCAGTGTAAAGTCTATCCCGTTGCTTTTAAACGCCTTAATAACCTCTGTAAGGAAAGCATCGAGGGAGATCATGTGCAGGTTTTCCTCCCAAAGGGTGCCATCCACTTCCAGCACGCAGGTAACCGGGAAGCGGGTAAATCCAAGCGTTGCCTCAGTAGCTTTTACAAACCTTGCGGATAATATGCCGGGTATGGGGCCGATGGTATTCATGAGGTTGATATACAGGCCGAGTGCTTTGGGCAGGTCTGCAGCCGCTATCCCGAAACCACAGCCAAAGGCCTTGCTGGATTGCGAAGTATCCCAAAAAATATCGCCAAGCGTGCCTTCCATGGGCTCGTCTACCGTGGGGAATATCTCTCCTTTTAAGGCATTAATGATAAGCGGGATGAGGTGGTTAAACCTGGCCGAGAGCACGGAGATCCAGGTAGGGAGGTCTTTAAAGATAGCCTTTTGAATGAGCGGTACGGGGTTTGGGTAATTATCGCGGTAGGGCTTTTTATAAATTATTTCGGTTACAAAGTCTTCATTTTGGTTATACGGGTTAATGTATAATTTATAATGGTAAGGGCGTATCGGTATGCCGTTGGCATCTATTTCTTCGGCTATTTTGAAATTGGCGTTTTCAAAATCCATACTTTCTGCAATTTGCAAAGCATCGGCTTTGGATATCTTCTTTACATACCGCTTTAACAGGTAAATATCCTCCACTTCCATCACCACGCCATGGATAACGCCAAAAGCACCCAGGCTTACCAGCGCGGCATTAAATAATTGGTCGTTACGTATCGCTTTGGCATTAATGCTTTTTGCAAAATCATCGCTTAATGCGGGTTGTGTTTCCCTTTCTACATAAACAATATCATTTGGCCCGGGGCCGGTGATCAACTGAATGCCGAGCACGCTGTCCTGTATCGACCCAACATCTATCGCTGAGCCATGTACACCGGTGGATATGGCACCCGCTATAGTTTGCCCGTTGCTTGCACCACAGGCTTTTAACGATTTCTTCCTGGTTTTAAGGAATTGCGTTATCTCTTTAACACGTATGCCACATTGAAAGAGGAAAACATTCTCTGCCTTGAATTGAGCGTCGGCATGCAATTGGCCGGGTGCAATATCAAATTTAATATCGAGGCTGCCGTTAAACAGCATCCTGTCTTTCTGATGAGCGATATTGGATAGCGACCACCCGTTTCCAAACGCACGGAACCGCTCGTTACTATCAAGGCTTTCCTGAATCAGTTCCTGGATCTTATGGGCGCTATCATTAAACCGATCGACCATGGAAATGATCGACCTGTCGGTATCAATATTTAACAACAGTTTGGTGGGGAATGGCCCGTTAAAATGGTAATTATTCCATTGGGTTACGTGCCGTGTTACTACAGTTGCCATATCTGATCAGTTTGAGTTTTTTGAGCAAACGTATTTAACTTTTATCCCCCTTTTTTTCCCGAAAGTAAAGGTGTTGCGCAGCATATCGCCGAACGTGATCTTATACTCCATGGAATAAAAACTGCCCGAGGGGCATGACGGTACGGCGAAGACCTTGTTTTGCGCAAGCGATAAAGAAACAACCGTATCAATAACGGTAAGCTTCTTGCCGTTGTAAAACCCAAGCGTATCGGTTAAGGGGTCTTGTTCCGGGCTGCCATCCCGGTTAAATACAATTACCGAATAAGAACACGATTGCAGCGCAGCCACCAGCGCAAGCAGGCAGGCAATTTTTTTGAAGTTGAGGTAAGGATGCATATAGGTGATAGTTTAAGTAGATTCTAATTCAGGGGCCTGCCACAAATAAAACACTGTACCACAACCCGTTAAATTAATTATAAATTAAAGCTACCATTAAGGCGCGACAATAAAAAGGGGTGTTTTCACGGTATTTGCACATTGGTGATACCCTCTGCGAAAAAATAGCAACTACGATATGACAATTAAATAAACGTGCATAAATACAATAAGGCCATGTTGCAGCTGCAATATGGCCTTATTTATTGTTGACTATGCGCAGATTTATACCGTTAACACACCTTCCATTACAATTACCGAGCAGCCACTCACCCATACGCCATCAGCAGCTACATTTACATGGATAGTGGACGGCTGTTCTACATAAGTGCCCTGCAAAATTTGGTGATCCTGGTTTTGCGCTATATAACCCAGTTGATGCAGGTAACCGGCAAGCGGGCCGGCTGCAGTGCCGGTAGCAGGGTCTTCATCAATCCCTATACCGGGGTTAAAAAATCTCGATTCGGCAAGCACTCCCTCTGCCAGCCCTTCTGTCGTAAAAAGGTAACAACCTTCAAAACCATACTGTTCCGATGCCTTTTTTAAGAGGGACTTGTTTGATACAGCGGCTTTTAATGCCGCTAAATTTTTAACCGGCACCATCAGGTGGGCCACTTCGGTTTCAACAATATTAATGCCCCATCCATTTAAAGTAAAGTCTTCAGCGCTTAAACCCGTTGCTGCTGCAATAGTTTCTACCGGCACCGGCCCTATAATTTTAGCAGGGCTTTGTTTCATCCCCACATACGGAAGGTCGTCTTTTTCGGTTATCTTCAATAGAATGATAGTGTCCTTTATCTTAACCCATTGCGAGCCGCCCTGCCCTTTAAAAATATCCCATTTTTTGAGTAGTGCCAGGCAAACCGCGCCCAATAAGTTATGCCCCGCGCCTGCAACCTCAAACTTAGCGGGTGTAAAGGACCTTACCTTGAAAACCTGCTCCTCTTCGGAGTAATGCACGAATGAGGTTTCTGAATAGCCAAATTCCCTGGAGATATCGTGGTACTGCTGCAGGCTAAGTTCGTTTTTGATTTGAACCACGGCAAGCTGGTTGCCTTTGTAGCGCGTTTTGGTAAACACATCCAATACGTAATAATTTAATTTTTCCATCTTGTGTTTTATATTCGATACTCATCAAAAATAACGCGTAATGAGCAGTTTTTATCATGGGTTAACAAGAGGTAACCGGTTACCTCTTGTTAACTATGGTTATATTTGACTAATGAAAAATATGGATAAAAAAGATGCAACCTGCGAGCAGGAACTGGCCGCTATCCGCGATAGCCTCGAGATTTTGGGTGGCAAGTGGAAATTGAGGATCATGCGGCACCTCAACAACCACATTAATGAGGTAAATACTTTTAAGAAGATCCAACGCGAAGTGGAAGGTATATCCGCAAAAATGCTTTCCAAAGAACTGCACGAACTGGAGATCAATCTGCTGCTGACCAGGACGGTCATGAATACAAGGCCGGTAACCGTATGTTACGCCATTACCCAATACGGGCTAAGCGTTTTTCCGGTTACCGAAAGCCTTGTAGCATGGGGGCTGAATCATCGGGAGCAAATAAAATAATGTCCCCATCTGCCACCCCCCCAAAATCAACCTCAAATTAAACCGCCTATGCATTCCTGCATTTAGGGTGTTGCCTGTTATAAAAAAGCATTTGCTTATTTCTCGCTGATCACTCCTGTAAACCCACCCATCGGCAGGCATTGTACCTGTAGCGTATCTGCTCGTTTAATGCTTTTAGTCTCGCTTGTAATGGCTTTCGCGTCTGCTCCGTCCTTAAATAGTTGGAAAGAATAACCCGACTTGCCTAAAAAGCTAAAATTAAGGTTGAGAGTTTGCGCGGTGTCTTTCCCATTAAGCCCGGCTACATACCAAAGTTTGCCCTTTCTGCGGGCTATAACAACCATTTCGCCCGGATAGCCATCTATCAGTTTAGTTTCATCCCAGGTTGTAGGAAAGTTTTTAAGAAATCCGCGCGGCGCATCGGCTAATTCGTAATAGGCAGAGGGCCTATCTGCAAAATGCTGTAAGCCCGATTCAAATACCACGGCCAAAGCCAGTTCGTGGGCAAAAGATGTTTTATGCTCGTGCTGCGAATTGGAAAACGTTACCGGTGTATAATCCATAGAACCAATGATGTTCCGCGTAAATGGCAGGGTGGTGTTATGCGCAGCAGCCTTATTGGTTAAAATGCCGTCGTTATTATACCATTCGGCACCGTATACCGCTTCGGTACTCATCAAATTGGGATAGGTACGCGCCCAGCCACGGGGTACAGTAGCTCCGTGAAAGTTAACTAACAAATGGTATTTCGCTGCATCTTCCAAAATATCAATATAATACTTCATCATATCCTGCTGGTCTCCCGCAAAAAAATCAACCTTAATGCCCGATACGCCAATTTTATTCAGCCATGCAAACTCCTTTTCTCTTTTTTCGTGCGTCAACAAGCGGTCTACCGGGGTTGGGTCGAGCCAATCGGTGCCCGAGTTGTACCATATAAGCGCTTTTACCCCTTTACTTTTAGCGTAGGCCAACGCATCCGTTAGCGTGCCACCGTTTGCCATTACATCCCATTCCCAATCAATAAGTACGTAAGGCCATTTCAT
>NZ_CAMLOV010000195.1 GCF_946481715.1 uncultured Mucilaginibacter sp.
TACGTAATGCTGTGTATAAAGTTTGTTGCCCGCTTTGCGGCGCAGGGTCAGCGAGTCGTTAGTTAGTTTTAATACTTCAAACTTTCGCTCGAGAGCCCCTTTAGGATCAAGCACCAGCTGGCAGCTATCGGTAATATCCCAGGCACCGCTCAGAGGCACGTTATCGCTTAAAACGTTATAGGTTGAGTTGCTGTTTAACTGAAAGTAGCCAATTGGGTGGATGAAGGTTTTGCTTTCAATTGTACCGGCGGCGTTGTAAGTATCAATTTCGGTAAAGGTGTTGGCCCATCTCTTAAAATAATCTACCTTATCATCGTAAAGGCAAGATTTTTTAAGATCATCAATCGCAGTCTGATCTTTTACACAAGAGCTGAGTGCAGCGATAGCCGTTATAAATATGGTGTAGAAAGTAAATATTTTCCTCATTGTAAAAGGTTTAGTTATTCAAATATAATCTATTTTTTTAAAGGATTATCTTTTAATGAAATAAATAGTAGCGATCTCAGCATCATGACCCCCTGTGCCCTCACCTTTGGAATAAGCAATATAAAAAAGGTTGAACAAGCATAACCTATGAGTGTTGCAACGGCAGCGCCCATCATCCCCATCCGCGGTATCAATATCAGGTTGAGGACGATATTAACAATCGCGCCGAAAGCGGAGCGGATGAATGTAAGTTTCACATAATTTTCGGCAACTAAATATTGCCCGTTTGCCGCTCCTAAAAACACAAAAACACCCGACCAGATATGCACCGACAGCGTAGGTGCCGCATAAGCATACTCGGGCGTATAAATCTTATATATCAGGTGTGATGAAAAGGTGATAACAATAGCAGCCGGCACGCTCAGGTATACCATCAGGTCGTACAGGTTTTGCAGGCGTTTACGGTAGCGCTCCGGGTCGTCGCGCCGGGCATTTAAAATGGCAGGGAAAAGCGACGTAACAATAACGGAGGGGACAAAGTTCCAGGCCTCGCTTAGTAAAGCCACAGAAGCGTATGCACCGGCTTCTTTTACGCCAATGATGTTTTGAATCATGATAGCGTCTATTTTCATATAAAGTGCCACCATCACCCCCGAAATAATAAGCGGCCAGGATAACAACAGCATCTTTTTGGCTAATGGACTGCTAAACGTCCAGTCGAAAATATTGCGGCCTTTACGTTGATAAGTGAAAAAATACCCTACAGAAAGGAGCAGGAAATCGAGCGCATAGGCATAGATAAAATATACCAGCGGCATTTGCGCCCATATCAGCCAAAGTTTTATCAGGGCGGATACCAGCTTCCCTGTTACCTGCACCTGCATAATGTATTTTGATTGTACCTTGCTCTGGAAGTACGAATCGATAACGTTCAGCGCCTGCAACACACCGATAGAGGAGAGTATTAATACAAAGTAATAGGGAGTGCCTTTGGCCGGATAGATCTGATAAACCAGCCATATTAATGGCACACAGGCAAACCCAGCCATCGTTTTTAGCCAAAAAGAGGTGCCCAAAATTTGGTCCCGGTTTTTTGGGAACTGGTGTAGTTCTTTTACAATAAACTGGTCGAGCCCCAGGGTGGCAACGGCCGAAAAGAAATAAATATAGATGGTAGCCCCGCTAAATATCCCATTTTGCGCCCTGCCAAAGTAGCGGGTCAAAAAAATACCCACTATCATATTAATAGCCAGGCCACCTACACGCCCCACAAAAAGCATCCCCGTATTTTTAAAATACTTTTCTAAAGCCTGCTGGTCGAATCCTTTAATGGCGGGTATACGCATAGTTTGCGCAAAGGTAATGTTTTAGGTGAATGGTTGATTGAGTGAGTGGTGAATGGTTGTTCAAATTGACAGCAAGCAAAAAGGCCATCATTACTGACGGCCTTTTTATTATCATAAACCATTCCCTAATTACTGAGCCTGGAATTTTTTAGCGTTAATTCTGCGTTCGTTCTCGTTAAGGTAAATCTTACGCATACGGATACTTTGCGGGGTTACTTCAATGTATTCGTCGGCCTGGATGTACTCCATCGATTCTTCTAAAGAGAATTTAATGGCAGGTGCAATACGCACGTTGGTATCGCTACCAGATGCACGCATGTTGGTTAACTGCTTGCCTTTGGTTAAGTTAATAACCAAATCATTATCGCGGATGTGCTCGCCTAAAACCTGTCCTTCGTAAACATCAGTTCCCGGGTCGATGTGGAAACGGCCCCTGTCCTGTAATTTATCAATAGCGAAAGCGGTGGTTTTACCGGTATCCATAGATACCAATACACCGTTTAAGCGGCCTGGGATCTGGCCTTTCCATGGTTCGTATGCTTTAAAGCGGTGGGCCATAATAGCCTCGCCACCGGTTGCGGTTAATACGTTGTTACGTAAGCCGATGATGCCACGCGCAGGGATATCAAACTCTAAGTGCTGTAAGTCGCCTTTTGGCTCCATAACCAACAGGTCGCCTTTGCGCTGTGTAACCAGTTCAATAACTTTACCTGCAACTTCGCCCGGTACATCAACAATCAGGGTTTCAACCGGCTCGCATTTAACACCATCAATTTCTTTGATGATAACCTGCGGCTGGCCAACCTGCAATTCGTAACCTTCGCGGCGCATGGTTTCAATCAATACAGATAAATGGAGGATACCACGGCCATAAACCAGGTAAGAATCCGGCGACTCGGTTTCAACAACCTTAAGTGCCAGGTTTTTTTCCATCTCTTTGTATAAACGATCGCGCAGGTGGCGTGATGTTACAAACTTGCCTTCTTTACCAAAAAACGGTGAAGTGTTAATGGTGAACAACATGTTCATGGTAGGCTCGTCAATTTTTATAACGGCCAGTTGTTCCGGTTTGTCAAAATCGGCAATGGTATCGCCAATGTCAAAACCTTCAATACCAACAACCGCGCAAATATCGCCGCTGCTAACCGAAGTTGCTTTTACTTTACCCAATCCTTCGAAAGTGTAAAGTTCTTTGATACGTGATTTTTGGATACTGCCATCGCGTTTTACCAACGATACCGGCATGTTTTCTTTAATAGTACCACGGGCAACGCGACCAATGGCTATACGACCTACGAAAGATGAGTAATCTAACGAGGTGATCTGCATTTGCAGGGTACCTTCTTCTATAGGAGCAGGAGGGATGTTCTCTAAAATAGCATCCATCAACGGGAAAATATCCTCGGTAGGTTTTTTCCAGTCGGTGCTCATCCAGCCTTGTTTAGATGAACCGTAGATAACCGGGAAATCCAGTTGATCTTCAGTAGCCTCAAGGTTAAAGAATAGTTCAAAGATCTGTTCGTAAACTTCCTCAGGGCGGCAGTTTTCTTTATCCACTTTGTTTACAACCACAATTGGTTTTAAGCCTAAAGCCAAAGCCTTTTGGGTTACAAAGCGGGTTTGAGGCATAGCGCCTTCAAATGCATCGCATAATAATAAAACGCCATCAGCCATTTTCAATACACGCTCCACCTCACCGCCAAAGTCGGCGTGACCAGGGGTATCGATGATGTTGATCTTAACATCTTTATACATAACCGAAACGTTTTTCGATACGATGGTGATACCACGCTCGCGCTCCAGGTCATTGTTGTCTAAGATCAGTTCGCCTGTTTCTTGTCCGTCACGGAAGATGGCGCAGCTGTGTAAAATTTTGTCAACCAATGTGGTTTTACCGTGGTCAACGTGTGCGATGATCGCTATATTTCTTATTTTTTGCATGAAAATGCCCTTCTAAATTTGGCGCAAAGATACGCTTAAATATTGGGATTTGAAAGGGCAGGGTGGTTTTTACAATTGTTTGATGGAGAGAGTGGTGGATGTGCAGATGTGCGGGTATGCAAATGTGCAGGTGAATGGTTTTTTGGAAAGGAGGATAATGGGATAATACTTTGTTATTCCCGTCGAGCTGAGGGAATGTAAGAGGAAAGGGGGACGAGGAACTATCTCTTGAGAAAGCGAAAAGTATTCTGCGGGTGCAATTCGACAATTCAAACTGCTAAACTGTAAACCGCCTCCTGCAAACTGAATTCATGGCGTTGCCTGCAGCCCGCGCTATCCGTTCCAAGTCCGCACTTCGCTGCGCTGCGTTTACGGGCTTTCCACTGCTATCGCTAACGCAGGGTTGCGTAAAACCAAAACCCACTCAATCACGGCCTATGCACCGCACATGCGGCGAAAACGCCCGTGCGGGCATAAATTAAATAATCAGCAACCCTTCGTAAAAACCTACTAAACGACACAGCCATGTGCGAAACCGGCGATGCAAAAAAACCCTTAATCGGTGAAATCACCCCCTGATCGGTGTAATCCCAAACTATATCTTCAACACTGCCTGCAAAGCGCCGCCATACCCCACGCCGGAGTTGCGCCCCATAAAAGTATAAAAACCGTTGCCGAATAACGAAAAACGGCGGCTGAAGGTGTGGCCTACGTTAATGGCCCCTTTGGTAAATGCAAAATCGCGGTTTACGCTTAGGTTTTGGCTGAAAGATTTATTTGAGCTGGAGGAGTTTTGTCCGCCCACCTCAAAACTTATTTGGTTTTTTTTATTAATTGGGATACCCAGCAGGGCCGAGTACAGGATAACATTTGGGCCCTGTGTATCAAAGTAGCGGCGGTAACCTGCCTCTACGTTAAAATAGCAACCCCGTAAAAAGTTTTTGTTAAAGCTGCCGGTGTACATGAATTTAACCTCGGAGCCGAAGGTGCCGTACCCAAGGTCGAGCACATCCTCATCATGTTTATAAAGCGGCGCTATGCCCGATACCTGTACCGAGAAATAAGCCTTGTAATCGAAATTAACAAGCGCGTAGCTTAAGCCTGCCTGCAAATCGCCAAAGCCAAAGCTCTCCTGGTAAGTGGTACCGGCGCTGGTTGTAAACTGGCTTTGCTGGTTGGGCGCTAAAACGTTTACAATAAGGTCCAGCCGGCGGGTTATGCCATAACCTAAATACAAGCCGTATGCGTAGCTGGTAAACTGGCTGTTGCCTGCCGGTTTTACCTTTTTGCCGCTGGAATTGTACACATCCTTAGATGTATAATAATTAAACGATGGTACAACAATATTGCGGTACTTGCCAATAGGCCAGCCTGCAAATGCTTGCTGCCGGGCCGTGCCGATGATAACCAGTAGTAAACAAATTATGTAAATTCTTTTCATAGGTCTCTGGTGTTTATGGCATCCTGAAATCTTCTTTCAGCCAGTAGTATTGGAATGTAAAGTAGGTAAAATTTACTTCGTGCGCTTTATCGGCCACCACAAAATATTCGTTATTGGTGTTGGCAAATTTATTGAACATGCCAAAGCTGCAACGCGGCGGGCAAAATTCATCAAGCAAGCCAATGCCCATCAATACTTTGCTTTTTACTTTATCGGCAAAGTTTTGCGGGTCGTAATAATCCCAAACGGCCAGCAGTTTTTCTTTAGTAAAGCCAGGGTGCTTTTTTACATAGTCATGAAAAACCAGGGTTGGCCAGGTATCTACCGGGTACGAACTGCCAATGGCGTACGAATTGTGCATATCGGCATACAACGGCACCTGAAAGGTACACAGCTTTATACGCTTATCCATAGCGGCTACAAACACAGCCAATGCACCGCCCTGGCTACCACCCTCCACTACGATCTTTTCGGGGTTTAGGCGAAGTTTAGCCGCATTGGTTACCAAAAAATCTACCCCCCGCAGGCAATCCATATAAACACCACGGTAAATGTACTTGTCGCGGCTTTCTATGTTCACTAAGTTGTATTGTTTGTAATCGGGCGCTATTACATCCCGGCTGTTGCCGTTGCCGCGTACGTTAATGGTAAATACCGCAAAGTCCTCCTTGTCATAATCGGGCTTCATATCAATGGTGTAACCCGGCACCCGGTAAAGTATGGGGTAGTTTTTGCCGCCTTTTGGTACAGTAAGCCAGCCGCGGATGGTAATGCCCTCCCATGATTTCATCTCGGCCAGGTACACAACTTTCTCTTTGGTCGATTTCTTTTTGTCTTCGGTAAATTTAAACTCGGGCTTAATATTTTTTAAGGTATCAATAGTGCCTTTCCAAAAAGCATCAAAATCGGCAGGTTTGTGCAGCGCGGTTTTTATTTTTTCGGGCTCGATGCCAAACACGCGTTTTATCGTATCATCATACGTAGTAAGGTTTACCATAAAGTGCACGCGGTAAAAACCGGGTATGCGTTTAGGAAGCAATACGGTATAGGTGTCTGAGGAGTTTTTTATCAGATGGACAAACATACTGGCGGTAGATAGCACCCTGAAATCGTCGGTAAGTACGTTGTAGGTAAGCTTTCCGTCCTGGTTTTCTTTGTACGTGCTTTTCATCTTCAGCTTAAACTCAACATCGTCGCCACCTTTAAAAATACCGTTTTTGGTGCCGGGTTTTACTTCAATAAATACCTCGCCTTCTTCTTCTTTATCATCCTGGGCAAAGGCGCTGTAGCAGCCTGCAAGGATGATGCTTACGGTAACAACATAAAATTTAAACCCTCGTAGTATTTGCATTTTTTATATGATCTCTTTTTTTGAGCTTGGTTTTATACGGATACGGTGCGTTTTTTGTTCTTGATAAGAAAATCGGACTTGCGAATGTAGTGGTTCAGCGGCTCTTCTATCAGTTTAAACAATAAAATAGATACCCCGTTGAGGAGTATAAAGGAGTACAGCACGTTAAGGCCATCATACTGAAAGGGAGAGTTCCAATCTACTCCCCATTTATCGTACAGTTCAAACACCCAATCGTTCAGCCAGTTAAAACTAAAGTGCAGCCCATCATACATCCACCCTAAATGTATCAAATAAAATATATAGGAGCTTTTGCCAAGCAATTCGACAAATTTGTTTGAAAGGATTTTTTTTAGGGCGCTGGTTTCGGTAAGCAGCCCGTAAAAGAAGAGCGCTATACTTACCGGAAGCAGGTAATTATTGGTAATGATGCCCAGCGGATGGTGCAGCCCGGCAATTTCGCCTTTTGGTATGGGCAGCGTGCTCATGAACCAAACACAGGCAAACATCAGCACCAGGCCCAGGTAAGTTAGCGTTTGTTTGCTGCTGTCATCCAGCTTTTTTTTGCGGACTATCAATGCCAGTTGTATCCCTACAAAAAACTCGAAACAACGCCCTAAAAAGGTGTAGAGCATCATAAACGTAAAGTTGCCGAAGAAACCATACCAGTTTACATTGCGGAAAATGAAAACCAGCAACGCGCCAATGGTGGTTATAACAAGCGGTTGTATGTAGAACTTTTTGTACCGCTGTGCAAAATAGAATATAAAAGGAGCCGAAAAGTAAAAGCATTCTTCCACGGTTAAACTCCAGCCCTGGGCAATTCCGGTAAATTTTAACTGATCGAAAAACCCGCGCAGAAACGTGATATGCATCAGCAACAGGCCTATGGGGCTGGCAAAACCGTTGGTAACCTCTTCATCGTGCGTAAAATAAAACGAGGCAAAAGCAGCCAGCGTAAGCAGGAAGTACATGGGGTAAATACGGGCCACGCGGTTTTTAAGGTATTGCTTAAACCAATCGCTGCTTAGTTCGAAGCTATCGTAATACCTGAATGCAATTAAAAAACCCGATAACGTAAAAAAGATGGTTACCCCAATGTGGAATTCGCTAAGAAAACGTTGCACAGCATGGGGAAAGTTTTCATCAAACGCGTAAGCGTAATGAGATATAAAAACCAGGTATGCAGCCAACGCCCGCACACCCGTAAGCGCCGGAATATAGTTTAGTAAGGGTTTTTGGGCCAAAACGGGTCAGTTTGTTCGTCCTTAAAGATAATTTATTAAGTGGTAATGCAAAAACAAAGCCAATGGTTAGAAGCCGCTCCTAAATCCTCCCCGGTAGGGAGGACTTGAATGAAATTCCGCTCTATTTGTGGTACCTATTGTCCCTCCCTCCCGGGGAGGCTTGGGTGGGGCTTACTCATCTCCCACCAAATCTTCTTTCTTGATGGAAACATTGCCTGTACGTTTTAAAACGCCCCAGGAGCTTAGCTCTCCCTTAAGTGCCTTGCGGATGGATTTAAACAGGATATAATACATTAGCTGGCGCCAAATAAACCGCTGCGGGATAATGTATATGAGTTTTTTATAACTCTCTTTTTCCATTTTAAAGGCAATGATGGCCACCACAAAATCTATCAGTACAAACAGCACATAGTAGGTGAGTATCTTCTCGGGCTTATCGCCCAACAAACCAAAAATCATCATCAGATCGGCCAGAGGCGAGAAAAGCGGCAACAGTATCTGGAAGATAAGGATGTTTGGCATCCCCACCATCCCAAAAAATTTATACTTTTTATTGAATAGCGCGTCGCGGTTTTTCCAAAAGCTTTGTATTACCCCAAAGCTCCAGCGGAAGCGTTGCTTCAGCAGCATGTTCAGGGTTTCGGGGGCCTCGGTATAAGCTACCGCCTCGGCACTATTGCGCACAATGTAACCTAATTTCAGTATACGCATGGTTAGGTCGCAATCTTCGGCAAGGGTATCATAAGTAAAGCCGCCTGCTTCAAAAATTGCCTTTTTGCTAAACGCGCCAATAGCACCAGGCACAACTGTTATACTATTGATGAGGTCGAACGCGCGGCGGTCCATATTTTGGGCGGTGATATATTCTATCGATTGCCAGCGGGTAATGATATTGATCTCGTTGGCAACTTTAACCGTGCCGGCAACCGCCCCAATTTCCTCATCGGTAAAGTAGGCCATTAACTGGTATATGGCATCGCTGCGCAGTTGGGTATCCGCATCTATACATACCACATAATTGTTATTGGCATGCGATATGCCAAAATTCAGTGCCGATGCTTTACCGCCGTTTGGCTTGGTTAAAACACGCACCAGCGGGTGATCGGCATAAGCCGCCTTTACCACCTCGTAGGTATTGTCCTTAGAGCCATCATCAACAAATATCACCTCAAAGTTGGCGTACTCCAACTTTAGTAAACTATCAATGGTGGCGGCAGCGGTAACCTCTTCGTTAAATGCCGGCACAATTATACTCACGGCAGGCAATTCGGCTGTTGGCGCAACCCTTTCTTTCTTATCTTCAAAAAACTGCTTTACCGCTAAAATACCTATCAATATAATACGCCCTATGGCCAGGAATATGGCGGATAGGAACAGGTAGAAAATGAACTTGTTGCCTAAAAAGAAACCAACGATAACCACATCGTAAAACCTGCCCCAAACGGTTTTATCATCCGAAGTTGGCATGGGCATCAGGTCGTCCTTGGTTTTATCCAGCACATCGGCAATGGTGGTAAACTTGTAGCCGTGCGCTTTAAAATAATGAATAATAGCTGGCAGCGCTTTTACAGTTTCTTCGCGGGTATCGCCGCCGGCATCGTGCAGCAATATCATGGAGCCGTTATCCTTTTGCTTTATGGTACGTGCTATAATGCTATCGGCGGTTACGCCGGGCTGCCAGTCCCAGGGGTCGATAGATTCGCCAATGGTGATATAGCTTTGCTTGCGGCTTTCTGCTACCGGGATAACTTCTGCCAGGGTTTTCGGCTCGGCATCGGCATTAAACGGCGGGCGGAAT
>NZ_CAMLOV010000196.1 GCF_946481715.1 uncultured Mucilaginibacter sp.
AGGACTACCGTACCAGCCAGGGGATAGTTGACCTATCTACCGAGGGCCGTAACTACATAGATAATGCGCGGCAAAATACAAGCCAGCTTGCCCAGATACAGATACAGTTAGATGTATTGAGCCAGATAGAAAAATATATTGTGCGCAAGGGGAATAGCTCGGGCACGGTACCATCTACCCTGGGTATAACAGATCCTATCTTGCTTCAGTTATTGGATAAGCTTTATTCGGCCGAACTGGAACTTACCAACCTGCGGCAAACAGCCGGCGAAAATTCGCCGCCGGTAGCCGCCGTGCAGGAACGAATTAACCAGATAAAACCGGGGCTGTTAGAAAACTTAAGTGCGCTTAGGCAAAACTTGCTTACTACCCAAAACAGGCTGAAGGCCGAAGGGAGCATCAACACGTCGCAGTTAAGAGGCGTGCCGCAAAAAGAGCGCAAGTTTTTAGAGATAAGCCGCCAGCAAGCCATTAAAAATAATATTTACACCTTACTGCTTACCAAGCGCGAAGAGGTAGCCTTATCGCGCGCCGCTGCCGTTGCCGATAGCCGTATCATCAACTATGCAGAAGCAAAGGGCACGCCGGTAAAACCAATACCGCTTAATATTTACCTGGTGGGCCTTTCGGTTGGGGTTATTATCGGTATCATTTTTGTGCTGATACGCGAGCAATACAACCAGGAGGTGCTTTTCCGCTCGGAAATAGAACGTAAAACAGATGCAACCGTATTGGCCGAAATTTTACATGATGATAGCGGCGAAACGCTGGTTATTAAAGATGGCAGCCGAACGGTTATAGCAGAGCAATTCAGGGCCTTGCGTACTTCGCTCAATTTTATAGGTATACAGGGCGATAAGAAAACTATGCTGGTAACATCATCTATCTCCGGCGAAGGTAAAAGCTTTACGGCCATTAACCTTGCGGTTAGTTTGGCGCTAACGGGCAAAAAAGTAGCCATTTTGGAGTTTGACTTGCGCAAACCCAAAATTAGTAAGATGATGGAAATTACCCAGGAGCCGGGCATCAGTAACTACATGGCGGGGCTTGCTACCTACGAGGAGATAAGCCTATCGATGGAAGACCGGGATATCCCCGGGCTGGTTATTTTACCTGCCGGTACCATACCGCCAAACCCTACCGAGCTAATGCTGAACGGTAGGTTGGATGTGCTGATGGAAAAATTGAAAACAGATTTTGACTATATCCTTATCGATTCGCCGCCGATTGGTTTGGTAACAGATGCCAAGATACTGAACAAGTATGTTGATGCCTGTTTATACATGGTTAGGCACAAATACACACCAAAATACTACCTCAATTTAATAGACCATATTTACACCAATAACGAGTTGAGCAACCTAAATATCATATTCAACGGCTTAAAACTGCGCGGTATATTAGGCCGCTACGGGCAGGGTTATGGCGCGGGTTATGGTTACGGCTACGGCTATGGTTACGGCTACGGCTACGGTTATGGCTACGGTTACGGCTACACCCAGGAGGACGATAAAAGCAAAAAAGGCTTAAGGGGCTTGTTTAACGCCATATTTAAGAAACCTGCAAAAGGCAAGGAAAAAAAATCTCAACACTAAAATTATTGCTGTTAGGCTTAAATGAGTAGGGGCATAAATAATACAGAACTATTATGGAGGTAAACACGTCAGATCAGGAGTGGGACTTAGAAATTAAGCCACACGACACTGTTTTCAACCTCCACTTAAAGGATGTTTGGAACTACCGCGATTTGCTTTGGCTGCTTGTAAGGCGCGATTTTGTATCCTTTTATAAGCAAACCATTTTAGGCCCGCTGTGGTTTTTTATACAGCCGATATTCACTACCCTGGTTTTTACCTTTGTATTTGGCAATTTGGCCAAAATACCTACAGGCGGCGTACCGGCGCCATTGTTTTATATGGCGGGTACCATATCATGGAATTATTTTTCGGATTGCCTCACCAAAACATCAACTGTGTTTAAGGATAACGCCAACATTTTTGGCAAGGTATATTTTCCCCGCTTAATTATGCCGCTCAGCATTGTGTTCTCCAACCTGGTAAAGTTTGCGGTACAACTGCTGTTATTTGCAGGATATTTCTTATATTTCTTTATTAAGTACCATTATTACGGTGGCCAGCCGGTAAACCCCAATTGGTTTATTTTACTGTTCCCGTTCCTCATAATGCTTATGGCTATACAGGGGCTTGGGCTTGGGCTTATCATTACCGCCATGACCACCAAATACCGCGATTTGGCATTCATTGTAACCTTTGGTATGCAATTATTGATGTATGCAACCCCAGTTATCTACCCACTATCAGAAGCGTATAAAAAGCATCACGACTTTATTGCATACAATCCGCTTAGCGGGCTTATAGAAACCTTTAGGTTCGGCTTTACGGGGGCGGGCCAGTTTTATCCACTTGTATTTGCATACAGCGTTGGTGTTAGCCTGGTGCTGTTTATGCTTGGGCTTATTATATTTAATAAGGTTGAGAAGGATTTTGTTGATACCGTTTAATTTATGCTATGGGTGATATTGCTATAAAAGTTGAAAATTTATCTAAAGCGTATCAGTTAGGCGATTTCGGTACCGGCACCCTTAGCCGCGATATCGAACGTAAATGGGCCTTACTTAGAGGCAAAGAAGACCCCTTTTTAAGAATAGGCGAAACAAACGACCGCAGCACCGCCGGCACCAGCGATGTAGTTTGGAGCTTAAAGGATATTAACTTCGAAATAAATAAAGGCGATGCAGTAGGCGTTATAGGCCGTAATGGCGCCGGTAAAAGCACCTTGCTTAAAGTGCTGAGCCGTGTAACCGTGCCCACCGCAGGCGCAGTAAAAATTATGGGCCGCGTGGCCAGTTTGCTAGAGGTAGGTACCGGCTTTCACCCCGAGCTTACCGGGCGCGAGAACATCTTTTTAAACGGCGCCATCCTGGGCATGCGTAAGCACGAAATAAAAAAGCACTTTGATGCCATTGTTGATTTTGCCGGTGTAGAACGCTATATAGATACCCCCGTAAAACGTTACAGCAGCGGTATGTACGTAAGGCTTGCCTTTGCGGTAGCCGCCCACCTGGAAAGCGAGATACTGATAGTAGACGAGGTATTGGCTGTTGGCGATGCCGAGTTCCAAAAAAAATGCCTTGGCAAAATGGGCGAGGTAAGCAAGGGCGAAGGGCGCACGGTTTTGTTTGTAAGCCACAATATGGCCGCTATAAGCAACCTCTGCTCAAAATCTATTTTGCTAAAGCACGGGCAGCTGCAAACCATGGACTTTACGCATACCGTTATTGATAAGTATATCCGTACCGGCGAAAATAGCGACGGGCAGGCAAATTTTGATGATATTGTTGTAAAACAAGCCTCCACAAAAACCGGCTTTTATGCTTTAAGGCTGTTATCGCGCACAAAAGGCATTACCGCCGATTTTGCCATAAACGAGGATATAATTATTGAAATAGAATACGATGTTTACCAGGACGGTACCACTGTGCAACCCAGCATCCATTTGCTTGATAACTTAGATACCTGTATTTTTGCAACGTTCAGTGCACCGTCTGCATCAACCACGGTAGATCCTTTTTATAAAAAGCCGCTACAGAAGGGTAGGTACAAATCTACCTGTATAATTCCGGGGAATTACTTAAACGATAAAAATTACAAGATAAATGCTTTCCTGGTGCCCGATGATATGGCTAATATGGCCGTGGCCGAAAGCGTTTTGGCTTTTACCGTGATAGAAACCGGCGATATGCGCAAAGAATATACCGGCGACTGGTGGGGTGTGGTGCGCCCCAAATTGGCGTGGGATACCCAGGCAATAAGCCTGTAGCATTTTAAGCTTACATCTATTTATACAGAAACAAGCTGTTATGGCACAACCATTACTTACAATTGCGATACCAACCTATAACAGGGCACAGTTTTTGAACCAGTGCCTTGATGCTTTGTTGCAGCAATTAAGTGATGCGATGAAGCCCTGCATAGAGTTTATTGTATCTGATAATTGTTCGCCCGATAATACGGCCGAAGTGGTAGCGCAGTACACGGCCATTGGCCATAACATAACCTACATTAAAAACCCCGAAAACATTGGTGCCGACGGTAATATTGCCGCCTGCTTTACTAAAGCTACCGGTAAATATGTTTGGGTTTTTTCTGACGACGATTTTTTACTGCCCGGCTACCTAAAGTTTATTTTCGATTTGCTTGATAAGCAGGAATGGGGCACGCTTTACCTAAGCACCCTTTGGTACAGCGGAGAGTTTGGCGGGCAACCCAAAACGCCAACAGGTATTAGTTTAGATACGTTTGACGACCCGTTGGAATATATTGGCCGGGTAAATTATTGGACAACCTTTATCACCGGCAATATCATCAACAAATCGTTATTTAACGATACGGAATACGTACAAGCGTTTTGCGGCAGTAACCTGGTACAACTAAGCTGGACATTGCCCGCCGCTTTTAAAGGCAAACAAAATGGCATAATAAACGATAAGGTACTGGCTTGCCGCGCCGATAATACCGGCGGGTATAAACTGCTAAAAGTATTCGGCACAAATTTTAACGATGTAATGAGCCGTTTGATAACGAAGGGGTTTATTGATAAACGGGTTAAGCGGATAATGAACCACCACCTGTTAAGCACATTTTTCCCGATGTTCATAAACAGGCCAGGCAAGAGTTTTGAAAAAGAAAACCCGTTTAAAATGATGGTTCCGGTATTTTGGAACTATAAATCGTTTTGGTTTAAGATATTCCCCGTGCTATTTAAAAATCAATATTTTAAGCATGTCAGCAGTCAATAATTTTATTGGGAAGCTATTCTACAAAATATTGCAGTCGGGTTCGTACATCGGTCGTGCCGACTACGCCCGGGAATTAGCCTTATACGGCAAGCTTAAATTCCGTGGCGAAAAATGCACCCTGCCTTTGCAGGCCATTGTAAAAAACCCGCAGTATATATCTATCGGCAAAAAATTCTCGGCCTTATATAACCTTCGGCTTGAGGCGTGGGATAAATACGAAGGGCAAATCTTTACCCCCGAGCTTACGATTGGCGAATGGGTAAGCATGGGTACCGATGTGCATATAGGCTGCATCAACAAAATAACCATAGGCAACCATGTTTTAATGGCCAGCCGCATTTACATAAGTGACCATGCGCATGGCGATACCAGCCCGGGAGGTTTTACTTTGCCGCCGATAAAACGGCAGCTAATTTCCAAAGGGCCAATCATTATCGAAGATAATGTGTGGATAGGCGAGGGGGCCTGCATAATGCCCAATGTACGTATAGGCAAAAACGCAGTTATTGGCGCAAATGCCGTGGTAACAAAGGATGTGCCGGCCAATGCAGTAGTTGGAGGGGTGCCGGCCAAAGTGATAAAAATAGTAGAGGCATAGAATTTAAAAGGAACTGGTTTATAAATGAAGGTAGCTTATACCATATGTGCTAATAATTACCTTGCTTCGGCAAAGGTTTTAAAGGAGAGTTTTGCAAAACATCACCCGGATATCCCCTTGTTTATTGTGTTGGTTGATAAAAAAGCCCCGGCGATAAACTATGCAGACTTTGGCGGTAGCTGCATACTGTTTATAGAAGATGTGGTTGATTTGGATATAGCTGCCCTCAGCCTTAAATTTAGCCTGGCCGAGTTGTGTACCACTGTAAAGCCATTTGTATTTAAGCACTTTTTTAAAACCTACGATACGGTTGTTTATATAGATCCAGATATAAAAGTATACGCCCCCTTAACCGATTGCCTGGTAGCGCTGGAAACATACACCTTTGTATTAACCCCGCACCTGATGAACCCGGTTGACGATGGCAAGATACCAAGCGATTTTTATACCCTGCGTACAGGTATTTTTAACCTCGGGTTTTTAGGGTTGGCCAAAGGCGAGGAATTAGACAAGTTTTTAAACTGGTGGGGCGAACGCTTGCTGGTTTACGGTTACACCAATTGGGATAAAGGCATGTTTTACGACCAAATATGGGCCAACTATATACCGGTAATGTTTAATAATTACCTTATCCTGAAACATTACGGCTACAACGTGGCCAACTGGAACTGGCACGAGCGCGCGCTTTCAAAAACGGCTTCGGGGTATTCGGTTAATGATAAATACCCCTTGGTGTTTTTCCACTTTAGCAGTTACCGCTACGCCACGCCAATGGTGCTTTGCAAATACAATACCCGCTACAACCGCTTTAACCGGCCGGATATTGCAGAGGTTGTTGACGGATATTATGAAAGCCTTAAAGCCGCAGGGGCCGATAAAGTGAAAGATATACCTGCCGTTTACCAGGAGCAATACTTAATACAGGAAATGAAAATGTTTGCGGCACGCCCGCTAAAACAAAAAATAAGGAACAGGCTCACAAAAATTGTGGAGCGGATATTTTAGCAATGCCCATGCCCTCATCAACAAAAATGTGTGTTATAATACCGGTGCATAAATCGGTGGTTGCGGCAGATGAGGCAATATCCTTAGCTGCATGCAAGGCACATCTGGCCGGGTACGATTGTTTTTTAATATTCCCCGGGGGGATGGATACAAGTGCATACACAGCATTGCACGCCGGTTTGCTGTTACACCCGGTTAACCCGGATTGGTTATCGTCTATAGAAAAATATAACAAAATGAAGGTAAGCGCCGGCTTTTATCAATTGTTTGCTAAGTATGAATACATGCTTACCTACGAGCTGGATGCTTATATTTTTAATGACAGGCTGGAGGCGGCAAAAGCCTTTGCATTTGATTATATCGGGGCTCCGTTCTTTGAGGGCTATTGGGCCGCAAAACCCGGCGCTAAATTTATAAAGGGCTGCAACTCGGGGTTTTCTGTACGTAATATAAAAAGTTGCATCGCTGCATTGCAATCCTTATCAAAATACCGTTTGCATTGGCTGTTGTACCGCATCTCGCTCTTTAACTCGTCGAGGTTGAGAAACACGCTGAACCAATGGACAAAAGGCAGATACGAGGTTTTCATAACCGGGCGCTTTGCTTTCAATTTTGCCAATTTTCATTTAAACGAGGATGTGATATGGTCTGAAGTGATACCACAGTTGGTGCCATCTTTTACCGTTGCCGACCCTATGAGTGCCTTGGGTTTTAGCTTTGAGTACAATTTGGACCAATCGCTTACTTTAAATAAAGGCAAGCTGCCGCTGGGCTGCCATGCCTGGGCCAAGCATTTAAATTTTTGGAGCGAGTATATCGATACCGAAACCCTAAGCAAGAAAGGGCAAGCCGATGAAGTTTGATTTCTATCTTTCGGAGATGTCGGTATCCGATAAGCATGGCGGTGGGTTAACCCTGCAGCGTATATTGGGAGATGATTTAAATGATATTGCCCATTTTATACACGTAAACCGTTTTGCAGCCGACCTGCCCGCCAAGGGCGAATTTTTAAAGCGGAGTACGGATATCCTATCGGTATGGGAATCTGACCTGGCGCGGAAGCTGATAGGGCGTTCGCGGGCATCCAAAATAAGTAAGAAGCTTTGGATTACAAAAATGCGCGCTAATGTAGCTGCTAAAAAAATGGCAGCGATGTTTAAAACCCGGCAGCAAATTACCGGTTTGATATGCCCGCAGGGCGCTAATGCTATTTTTACGCTGGAGGCCTTAAAAAAGCACAAACAGGTAAAATACATTACCTGGGTAATGGACGACCACCTGGTGAAATATGAAAGCAACGGCTGGCAATACCCCCAAGGTATGGAAGCTGTTTTTGCAAAACATTTGCACGAGGCCGAAAGAGTATTAGTAATAAGCCCTGCCATGCAACAATTTTATAAAGAGCGTTTCGGCGTTGAATCTACCGTGTTATTCGGCTCATCCGGAGTAGCAGGGAGCGCGACGCAGTTTGAAGTTAAAACAAATGCACTTAAAATAGGTTACTTTGGCGCGGTAGCGGCCTGGCAAAGGGATGCTTTAGCTACAGTTGCAGGTGCATTGAAAGGCACAGATGTGCAACTGGATATATACTCGGGTATAGATAAACTACCCGCCGAATTGAATACAGAAGGCGTATATTTTAAAGGCAGCGTAGCACCCGCAATGGTATTAAAGGCCATGCAAAATTACGATGCGGTGCTTTTGCCTATCAGTTTTCGGCAAAAAATTCGTAATATGTCGGAGTTTAATATCGCTACCAAAATGAGCGAATATTTAGCTTGCGGCGTACCAGTGCTGGCGGTTGGCCCCCAATATGCTGCCATGGTAAATTACCTTGATAAGCATAATGCGGCCATTACAGTAGCATCCGGCGATGAAAGCGCTATCCGCGACGGCTTTAAGCGACTGCGTAACCCGCAGATAGTGGCCGCAATTTTAAAAAATGCCCAAAAATTAGTGGTGGATGAAGTTGGCACTGAGCCAATGCGTAGGGTGTGGGCTTCCGTAGTAAACGGTTAGGCTTGCGCAAAAACAAATTTAATTTACAACATACATAACCTTTGCTTAAAACTATGGCAAATTCAGCAAAAAAACTACTGGTAACCGGGTCATCCGGCTTAATAGGCTCAGAAGTTTGTTACCATTTCGCGGCGCTGGGCTGGGAGATACATGGCGTAGATAATAACCAGCGTGCCGTATTTTTTGGCGCCCAGGGCGATACCCGCTGGAACCAAAACCGTATCCAAACAGACTTGGGTGCAAAGTTTATACATCACGAAGTGGATATCCGCGACCGTGCCGGCGTACTTACCCTCCTGAAAGAAATAAAACCGGATGCTATTGTGCACACCGCCGCCCAACCCTCGCATGACCGTGCCGCTGCCATCCCCTTTGATGATTTTGACACCAATGCTATGGGTACCCTAAACCTGTTGGAGGCCGTAAGGCAAACCTGCCCCGAATCGCCTTTTGCACACATGAGTACTAATAAGGTTTACGGCGATAGGCCAAACACTATTGCCCTTGTAGAGAAAGAAACCCGCTGGGATTACGCCGACCCTTTTTATACGGACGGCATTACCGAAGAATTCTCAATAGACCAAAGCAAGCACTCGCTGTTTGGGGCATCCAAAGTGGCAGCCGATATTATGGTGCAGGAGTATGGCCGTTACTTTGGCATACCAACCTGCTGCTTGCGTGGCGGTTGCTTAACCGGACCAAACCACTCGGGGGTAGAACTGCACGGTTTTTTAAGCTACCTGGTAAAATGTAACGTAGAGGGGCGCGAATACAAAGTATTTGGCTACAAAGGCAAGCAAGTGAGAGACAATATCCACTCGTACGATGTGGCCAGTTTTATTGATGCCTTTATTAGTGCGCCGCGCATTGCCGAAGTTTATAATATAGGCGGCGGCCGCGCCAATTCCTGCTCGATATGGGAAGCCTTTAAAATTGCGGAGAAATTTACGGGTAAAGAACAGGTGTACACCTACATTGACGAGAACCGCATTGGCGACCATATGTGTTATATCTCCAACCTCGATAAAATGCGTGCACATTACCCCAATTGGGATATTACCATATCGCTGGA
>NZ_CAMLOV010000197.1 GCF_946481715.1 uncultured Mucilaginibacter sp.
CTCCACGGGCCAAAGCCGGTTTAAACATGTTGGATGCAGCAAGCGAGCCAGATGCACCACCAGCGCCCACGATGGTGTGGATCTCATCGATGAACAGGATCACATCCGGAGATTTTTCCAGCTCGTTCATCACGGCTTTCATACGCTCCTCAAACTGGCCACGGTATTTTGTGCCGGCAACCAACGAGGCAAGATCTAAAGTAACTACGCGTTTGTTGAACAACACGCGCGATACTTTACGCTGAACAATGCGCAATGCCAAACCTTCGGCAATGGCACTTTTACCAACGCCCGGCTCACCTATCAGGATAGGGTTGTTCTTTTTACGGCGGGATAAGATCTGCGATACACGTTCAATTTCTTTCTCTCGGCCTACTATCGGGTCAAGTTTACCTTCTTCGGCAGCTTTTGTCAGGTCGCGCCCAAAGTTATCCAGCACCGGGGTTTTAGATTTAATATCCGATACCTTTTTAGGCTGTGTAAAGTTGTCGTCTTCTTTAAAATCGTCGTCGCCACCTGTTGATGAACCCGGCATTTCGTCGGTAACATCATTTTTATGCGATTCTACTTCGCTTTTAAATACTTCGTAGTTCACGTTAAATTGCATTAAGATCTGTGAAGCGATATTGTCTTCATCGCGCAGGATAGAGAGCAAAAGGTGCTCGGTACCAATAACATCGCTTTTGAAAATTTTCGCTTCCAGGTAAGTTATCTTTAATACTTTTTCGGCTTGTTTTGTTAAGGGGATACTGCCTATATGTACGTTGGTGCCAATGGTGCCTTTCACAGCATCTTCCACAGCGCGGCGTAATTTAGCGGTATCAACAGTTAGCCCTTTTAATAATTTAATTGCCACGCCATCGCCATCGCGAATAAGGCCAAGCAAAAGGTGCTCCGTTCCAATATAATCGTGGCCAAGGCGTAAGGCCTCCTCCCTGCTGTACTGTATCACATCTTTAACCCGCGGCGAAAATTTAGCTTCCATATATACCTTTCTGATTATGATCGTCCTAATCTATAAAATTGTTTTTATTGGTCAAGGCGATAGTTTTTACATTTATCAACAATGTTGCCAGTTTTTTACCTCAATGTTAAACAGACAATTGGATGATATGCCGCCTGTTTAAAAGGAATAGCATAAACCTGCCTTTTGTTTTTTTTAACCTGAGAACCGCCTGATTATTACTATAAATACGGCAAAAACTTAATGGTGAGATGAGTTTTTGACGAATTAGTTTAAAGCAATGCCGGCAATCCCGGCTTTTTAATTTTTGCAGGGCAAATAGTCATCCCCGGTATGACAATAAGGCATGTGGGCTTTCTGCCCCACGTACTGCGCCTACACAAAAGCAAACCAAATGATTTGCATTGTAATATACAAGTTATTGGGTGAATTTAACATGAAAAATTACAATAAGTAATGCTACTCGCCGGCATCTTTTAGCAAGATATCAATCAATTTTTGAGAAATCCTAAAATTTGTTGACTGCATTTTCTCTAAATAGGGGCGAAGAAATGAAATTTTACCTTGCTTTTTAGCGTAGGATAAAATCCCGCCCGAACCTTTTACATGAATGCCCCTTTCTTCGGCAAGCCGTCTTGCCGCTTTATCGTCGGTTAATAGATAATCGCAATGTATCTCAGCAGCTAAAGCAATAGCACTTGCCTCTCCGGGGTCTACCGTTTTTGTTAAGGATGCTTGTAAAGATTTGTTTTGCACTGCCCTAACGTTAACCCACTCAGGTAGTGGATAACCGTATTCATACGCTACCTCTGGTGTGGTTACAATATGATCAAATAGTGCGGGTAGCACATGCAATAATTCCAGCTTTTCTAAAATGATAAAACAACTGGTATCGGTGATAACAACTGTGGATTTAGCCATTTTCCAAATCAGCCTCAACACTCGGGTCGAGGTAATGCACGCCAAAGTTGATGAGGATCTCGGCGAAATCCCATTTTTTCATGTTACACATTTCGGCAGCTTGCCCCAGAGTGAGTTTATCAGCTTCGTATAACTTTGCCGCCAGGAACCGCACGGTATCATCGTGTTCCTTTTCCAATTTTTCAGGAACTTGCAGTGTCATCGTAGTCATAATATAAAGATAAGCATTTTGTATTAATTACAAATGTGCGGCTGAATAGTTAGATGCGCATAAAATTCATTTTCCCTCCACATTAATTTTGCTGCAAACCTTATTTACGAGATATTTGGAACCTCATACATCATAAACCAATTTCTGTATAAAATGGCTGACGAGAAGATCATATTTTCTATGGCAGGGGTAAGCAAAGTTTATCCCCCGCAAAAAACAGTGCTCAAAAACATTTACCTGTCGTTTTTTTACGGTGCCAAAATTGGCGTTATCGGTTTAAACGGGTCGGGTAAATCAAGCTTGCTCAAGATCATTGCAGGTATCGATAAAACAAACATTGGCGAGGTGGTATTTTCACCGGGCTATACCGTGGGTTACCTTAGCCAGGAGCCGGAGCTCGACCCCAACAAAACCGTAAAAGAAATTGTGGAGGAAGGCGTTGCTGCAACCACCGCACTGCTTAAAGAATACGAAGATATCAACGAGAAATTCGGACTGGAAGAATACTATAGCGATGCCGATAAAATGGATAAGCTGATGAGCCGCCAGGGCGAACTGCAGGACCAGATAGACGCGGTAAACGCCTGGGAACTGGATGTAAAGCTGGAGCGCGCCATGGATGCCCTGCGCTGCCCCGATCCGGATGCCAAGATCTCGGTACTATCGGGTGGTGAGCGCCGCCGCGTGGCTTTGTGCCGCTTGCTGCTGCAGGAACCGGATGTTTTATTGCTGGATGAGCCAACCAACCACTTAGACGCAGAATCTATCGACTGGCTGGAGCAACACCTTAAGCAATATAAAGGCACCGTAATAGCCGTAACGCACGACAGGTACTTCCTGGATAACGTTGCCGGCTGGATATTGGAGCTCGACCGCGGCGAAGGTTTACCATGGAAAGGGAATTATTCATCATGGCTCGATCAAAAATCGAAACGCCTTGCCCAGGAAGAAAAAGGCGAAAGCAAACGCCAGAAGATTTTGGAGCGCGAGCTGGAATGGGTGCGTATGGGGGCGAAGGGCCGCCACGCTAAATCCAAAGCGCGTTTATCCAACTATGACAAATTAGCATCGGAAGAAACAAAGGACAGGGAAGAAAAGCTGGAGCTGTTTATCCCGCCGGGCCCGCGTTTGGGTAATATCGTTATCGAGGCCAACAATGTTACCAAAGCTTATGGCGATAAGGTATTGTTTGAGAATTTGACCTTCTCGCTACCCCCTGCGGGTATCGTAGGTATCATCGGCCCCAACGGTGCAGGTAAAACCACGCTGTTCCGTTTAATAACCGGGCAGGACCAACCGGATGCCGGTACTTTCCGCGTAGGCGAAACGGTAGCTCTTGGTTATGTTGACCAGATGCATGATGACCTGGACCCAAATAAATCTGTTTGGGAAAACGTAACCGGCGGTTTGGAAACCATTATGGTAGGGAACCGCCCGCTCAACTCCCGTGCTTACGTATCGCGCTTTAACTTTAACGGTGCCGATCAGCAGAAAAAAGTTGGTGTACTATCGGGCGGTGAGCGTAACCGGGTGCATTTATCCATCACACTTAAAAAAGGCTCCAACGTATTGCTGCTGGATGAGCCAACCAACGATATCGACGTTAATACATTACGTTCTTTAGAGGAAGCCCTGGAAAACTTTGGCGGCTGCGCGGTAGTCATCAGCCACGACAGGTGGTTCCTGGATAGGATCTGCACCCACATCCTGGCATTTGAAGGCAACTCGCAGGTGTACTTCTTTGAAGGTAACTACAGCGATTATGAAGAGAACCGCAAGAAACGTTTGGGTGATGTAGCGCCTAAGAGGATAAGGTATAAAAAGCTGGTGGAGTAGGTGTTTTAGAAGCAGGACTTTAAGAACCAAGAGACAAGAAAGAAAAGTTAAAAAGGGAAGCCCGGCTATAACCGGGCTTCCCTTTTTAACCAACACGTCATTGCGAGGTACGAAGCAATCTCTACGTTGGACAAGCCGCTCTGCAAGTCAGCCCTGCTTGCCGGGAGATTGCTTCGTGCCTCGCAATGACGCAGTGGAAAAGTACCCCCTGAGCTGCACGCTCGGCGACTATACTGCTGTTGTGGCCTGCGGCGTTGCCGCATACTTCTTCCTATAAAGTCTATAAGCCACCCACAAACCAAAACCCGCCAAAATAAATACCCACAAATTAGCAAGCCCAAGTATCAGTTCGGTAAACATTAGCCAGCCGTTTACGAGGGCCATGCTTAGGCGTTTAAAGAAGGGCAGCTGATAGCTCGATGGGTCGTCATTAGCAACCATTTCCTTAACAATGGTATTGCTCTGATAATAACTAAGGCTGATGTTGCTGTATTTTACGGCGGCATCAATCCGCTGGTTATTTATCTGGCCATCAACCAGGTCATCCTTCAACCACAAAACAGCATTGGGGTCTTTGATAGTTATTTTGCCACTTTTTTGCTGCGCGACCAGTTCTCTGCGGTTGTTTAATTTCATTTTCTCCGAAAGGTAATCGAGCGATCTATCCGCAATATCCATCTGGCGCGAGGTAATGTACATACCCATGTGGCTTATTTTCACCATAAAATCTTCCAGTTTTTCTGAAGGCACCCTAACGGTCATATCAGCCCCGGTGCTAAAGGCCGAAACATGCATCACCGAGTCGTCGCTGACGCGGATATCCTGGCTGTTTACAATGTTCGAATGCATTTGGTGGTGCATTACCATGCCGCCATACCTGTTGGTAAGGGCCGAAATAGAGTCGCCGGTTTTTTGTACGTTTTTTACCTTAAAGGCCATGTCGGCAGTTTTTACCAATTTGGCAGCTTCTGCAATGGTGGTATCTGCGGCTATGCCAACTGTGTCTGCCGTGGCGGCGCTTTTATCGTTGTTGGCATACTCATAGTTTTTCCCTTTACAGCCGGCCAGCAAAGCCGCGGCTGCCAGCACAATTAATATTTTTGTTTTCATGATGATTTATTGGTTTAGTATTGATACCAGGATCATGAAATAGTAACCCTTTTTTTTGACTTTTAATTTTATATAAACATTTGGCAATCAAATGTTTACATAAACAAAGAAAGCCCCTTGTTGATGTACCGGCGGCTATAAGCAATACCTGTGAACAGGGATATTAAAATCTCTCTAAAATTGAATCTATAAGGTAGGAGTTTGGTTTTCCTTACTATTAAGTATTGATACCAATCATCGGCAAATAGTAACCCTCTTTAGCGCTGATAATTAAAATGTTACAAAGGGAGAGGAGGAAAGAGAGACAAGAGATAAGAATCAAGAGACAAGAAAAATCTACAGGATTGTCACTGTAAGCCGGTAGAGCGACTAACAGATATGCATAGTTCAAAAGTCTTCGACAAGCTCATACCGACAAGAAGATGTGTTACAGGTTTACTCCGGGCAATTATCTTTCCTTCGGGTATCAATAATGTAAACGATCTTCCAACCGGTGGCGGCTTTCATCAACTGGAAGAAGTTTATCCCGCAATGGCTAAACTTTTGCCCCAGGTAAAATTTATAAGGTGTCCACACACTGGCCAATGGACCGTCCACTTTTATATCACCATAGGTGATGCGCTCGTCCCATACTTCTTTATGTGGAGTGCCTACCGCTTTTATAAAACCATCGGGTTTTTCATTCTCTAAAACAACTGTTCCGTCGGGTTTGTTGTGAATACCCTGGAAAGCCAGCCCATCCGCAAAAACTGATTTCAGCATGGTGCTGTCGCCCTTGCGCATCGCATCGAACATGGTGTTAATGGCTTTTTTGATGTCTTCTTTATCGGTTTGGCAAAAGGCAGGGGTGGAGAAACATGCAATAGCGAGGAGGATGAATAGCTTTTTCATAATGTATGGTTGGATGATGCAAATTAGATAAAAGTTTTTGTTTTGCCACAACCGTGCCCTTAGAAATTCGAGCCACAAAAAAAGCCCCGCATCCGCGGGGCTTCCAATATTTCTTATGTGCCGATTAAGACATTTTCAATTTCTTCTGTATATCAGCTACGTAGCCCTTGAATTTTTTATCGGTATCAATTAAATCTTCAACGGTTTGGCAGGCATAGATAACGGTTGAGTGGTCGCGGCCGCCGAAAAAGTTACCGATTGATTTTAGTGAACTTTTGGTATGCGCCTTGGCCAGGTACATCGAGATCTGGCGGGCCTGTACAATTTCGCGCTTGCGGGTTTGCGATTTCACCATCTCTATAGGCACTTCAAAATACTCGCAAACCAAGCTTTGAATGTATTCCATCGAAATTTCTTTGGCCGAATTTTTTACAAAATTCTTTAGCATTTGCTTGGCCAGGTTCAAATCTATCTCCTTACGGTTAAGGGTTGATTGCGCCAGTAAGGATACCATTGCGCCTTCCAGTTCGCGCACATTGTTATCAATATTGTGTGCAACGTATTCCACTACATCATTTGAAAGTTCGATACCGTCCTGGTAAATTTTGTTTTTAAGGATGGCCATGCGGGTTTCCAAGTCGGGTATCTGCAAATCGGCGGATAGGCCCCATTTGAAACGAGACAGCAAACGCTCTTCTAAGCCCGCCAGGTCCTTAGGGGCTTTGTCTGATGTGATGATCAGTTGTTTGCCGCTTTGGTGTAGGTGGTTAAATATGTGGAAGAAGAAATCCTGTGTTTTTTCTTTACCGGCAAAGTTGTGTACATCATCCATAATGAGTACGTCTATCGCCTGGTAAAAATTCACAAAATCGTTTATGTTATTGTGTTTAAGGGCATCAACAAACTGCTGGGTAAACTTTTCGCAGCTTACGTAAAGCACCAGCTTATCGGGCAGGGCGCGTTTTATTTCGTTACCGATAGCCTGTGCAAGGTGGGTTTTGCCCAAACCTACGCCACCGTATATCATTAAAGGGTTAAATGAGGTACCACCCGGTTTGGCAGCAACCGCATACCCGGCGGAACGGGCCAGGCGGTTACAATCGCCTTCAACAAAGTTTTCGAAGGTGTAGTTGCGGTTAAGCTGGGGGTCTACATTCAATTTCTTCAATCCCGGTATAACAAAAGGATTTTTAATATCCTTGTTAATGGAAATGGGTATTGGCATCGATTGGTTTTTCGATTCGGCGCCGTTTCCGTTGGATGGCATATTAGTGGTGTACGGCTTGCTGGTAGATTGCTCCACCACAATGTTGTACTCCAGCCGTCCTTCGTCTCCCAGTTGCTTCTTTATCGTCTTACGCAGCAGCCCAACATAGTGCTCTTCCAGCCATTCGTAAAAAAATAAACTTGGTACCTGTATGGTAAGCACGCTTCCTTCCATCCGCAAGGCTTTTATCGGCTCAAACCAGGTTTTAAAGCTCTGGGCCGGTATGTTGTCTTTGATGATCTGCAAGCAGCTATTCCAAACGGTAGTACAAGTTTTTTCCATAGTAGATTCAGTAATTCTTTGATTTTCAACGTCCCAGCAAGCAACTTTTTCGGCCGTTTCGGAACATCGAATATTCATAAAAAAAGCGGATTAAAAAATACTTTTCAACAAATTTTCCGAAATATATTTATTCAAAATTCATCATTTTTTAACGCGTAATTCAATCAAAATGCTATCTTTCGCATGCGTGCACTCAATATATGCCCGTACGCGCCATAAACGCAGTTTTGAAAGTTTAAACAGCAATTCTATTTTCCCTGTTGTGGAAAACATTAGGCTTGCCTTACCTCAATTTTGTCTAAAATTATTTTTAAATTCTAACCGTCTTCCTTCTCTCAATATTCCCCGAAAATTTCGCGGAGCGTATCTGCTATTTCGCCTAAGGAGGCGTAGCTTTCTACAGCGGTTAAAATGTAAGGCATAAGGTTTTCGGGGCCCTGGGCGGCGCTTGCTAAGTTTTGCAAGGCCAGGCTTACTTCAACATTATTTCTTTGTTCTCTTAAACGCATTAATTGCTCTGTTTGTTTGAGGCGGATAGAATCATTTATACGAAAAACATTATCTGCCACAGCCTCAGGTTGAATAAATTTATTTACGCCAACCAGCACACGTTCGCAGCTTTCAATATCGGTTTGGTACTGGTAGGCCGCCGCCGCAATTTCCTGTTGCATGTAGTCGTTTTCGATGGCTTTTACCGATCCGCCCATCGCATCTATTTTATCAATGTATAGCTGTGCAGCGGCTTCTATCTCATTAGTTAAAGCTTCAACAAAATACGAACCGGCCAATGGGTCAACGGTATCGGTAACGCCGCTTTCAAAGGCGATGATCTGCTGGGTGCGGAGCGCTATTTTAGCCGCCGCCTCGGTGGGCAGCGATAAGGCTTCGTCGTAACCGTTGGTATGTAACGATTGTGTTCCGCCGAGTACGGCCGCCATAGCTTGCATGCCTACCCGTACAATATTGTTCATAGGCTGCTGTGCGGTAAGTGTGGAGCCGCCGGTTTGGGTGTGGAAGCGCAGTTTTTGTGCGCCAGGGTCGGTTGCCCCCAATTCCTTTGTAATGTGCGCCCACATACGCCTTGCCGCCCTGAATTTTGCGATCTCTTCAAAAAAATTGTTGTGGCAATTGAAAAAGAAGGACAGCCGTTTGGCAAACACGTTAATATCTAAACCTTTATCAAGCGCGGCCTTTAAATAGGTTTTGCCGTTGGCAAGGGTAAAAGCCAATTCCTGCACTGCGGTTGAGCCCGCCTCGCGGATGTGGTAGCCTGATATAGATATGGTGTTCCACTTAGGCACTTCTTTACTGCAATATTCAAAAATGTCGGTAATGAGGCGCATCGACGGCGTGGGTGGATAAATATACGTGCCCCTTGCCGCGTACTCCTTCAATATGTCGTTTTGTATGGTGCCCGATATCTGCTTCAGATCTGCGCCTTGTTTTTTTGCCAGCGCGATATACATGGCCAGCAGGATAGCTGCAGTAGCGTTGATCGTCATGGAGGTGGTGATATCCTGTAACCGGATGCCATCAAATAAAGCCTCCATATCTTTTAGAGAATCAATGGCAACGCCAACTTTTCCTACTTCGCCTTCGGCGAGTTCGTGGTCGCTGTCATAGCCAATCTGCGTCGGCAGGTCGAAAGCTACCGAAAGCCCCATGGTACCCTGGCTTAATAAATAATGGTAACGCTTGTTGCTTTCTTCGGCGGTAGAAAAACCGGCATACTGGCGCATGGTCCAGGGTTTGCCGCGGTACATATCCTTTTGAATGCCGCGGGTGTAGGGGAACTCGCCGGGTAATTCGTCCATGCCCGAAGGCTGGGTATACACCTCCTTCACCTCGATGCCGGAGCTGTTGGTGATCTTTTTGCCTGCCATAAGTTAAAATAGGTCCTCCAGGTC
>NZ_CAMLOV010000198.1 GCF_946481715.1 uncultured Mucilaginibacter sp.
GTATCTGAAGATTTTAAAGGTGATGCACGCACATCAATTTTTGATGCAAAAGCAGGTATTGCACTGAATGATAACTTCGTGAAAGTTGTATCATGGTACGATAACGAATGGGGTTACTCAAACAAACTTATCGACCTTGTACAAGAAATTGGCAAACTGTAAGGTTTAATAATTTCTAAGGATAAAGCGAAAGGCCTCCCGGATCGGGGGGCTTTTTGCGTTTCCCGCTACCTCAACGCCGTTGCCAGTATCCACAAGAGGCACCCTGAAAAAAATGTGATGGCGACGTGCGATTGAGTTCCCCAACCTTTTCCACAATTAAAACTTTTTCAACATTTCACACTAATATATTTAGCAAAATTGTAGTACATTTGAAATATGTACGCAATTGTGGATATCGAGACTACGGGGGGGCATGCCAGCGCGAATGGTATTACCGAAATTGCTATTTGCATACACGATGGCAAAAAAATAACCCGGCGTTTCGAAACACTGGTAAACCCGCAGCGCGATATCCCGGTGTATATCCGTGCCTTAACGGGCATCACTAATGAGATGGTAAGCAGCGCCCCGCTTTTTGAAGATGTTGCCCACGAGATATTCCATATGCTGAAAGGGCAGATATTTGTGGCCCATAACGTCAACTTCGATTATTCTTTCCTTCGTTACCACCTTAATGCTGCCGGGTACGAATTGAATGCTAACAAACTTTGCACGGTAAGGCTTGGGCGCAAGATAATGCCGGGGCTTATGTCGTACAGCTTAGGCAAATTGTGCAGCCATTTAGGCATCAGCAACACCAGCCGCCACCGTGCTATGGGCGATGCCGAGGCTACGGCACAACTTTTTAGCTTGTACTTAAAAAACGATGCGGCCAACCACATTGGCCAGGCATTAAAACTTAATTCGAAGGAGCAACGGTTGCCCGCCAACTTGCCAAAGACGGATGTGGATGCCCTGCCCTATTGCCCCGGCGTATATTACTTTCACGATGCAAAAGGTAAGGTGGTTTATGTGGGAAAAGCCAAGAATATTAAAAAACGGGTTTGCAGCCATTTCACGGGCAACAACCCCGGTTTGCAGCGCCAGGAATTTTTAAAGAGCATCCACCGCATAAGCTACCAGGCATGCGGTACAGAACTGATCGCTTTTGTATTGGAGGCGGTGGAGATAAAACGCCTGTGGCCAAAGTATAACCGTTCGCTTAAACGTTTCGAGAATACTTATGGGCTTTATGCATATGAGGACCAGCGCGGTTATATGCGCCTGGCGGTTGATAAGCACCGCAAGCATATGCCGGCGGTATATGCCTGCAATTCGCTGCTGGAAGGCTATAACTTGCTGAATAAACTGATAGAAACCTTTAGCCTGTGCCCAAAGATGTGCTTCGTGCAAAAAAACGACCAGCCTTGCACCGGCAACAACGTAAACGCCTGCGCCTGCGAAGGGCACGAAACACCGGACGAATACAACCTAAAAGTAATCGCTGCTATAGATGAACTGAAAAAAGCCCTGCCTACCTTCGCCATACGCGATGAAGGCCGCAACGGAGAAGAACACAGTTGCATCCTGATAGAAGAGGGACGTTTTTACGGTATGGGGTATATCTCCCACTATTTCGAGGCCAATAACATCCAGCAACTCAAAAACTACCTGACCCCCTACCCGGGCAACGATTATATTAAAAATATCGTAACCGGCTATGCAAGCCGATACCCGGAACGTAAGGTGAGTTTTGTTTAGGTTGCAACCACCGCGTCCTTGCCTTCGAGGTTCGAAACAATCTCTACACAGGACAAGCCCCTTTGCAGATCACCTGCTTATTGGTAGATTGCTTCGTACCTCGCAATGACGTAGTTGAGAATTTCAAAACTTTTCAACGTTCAAACCTTTCAACTTTCCAACAAAATAGAAAACAAATAAATTTCTCACAGGTTAATATATTATCATTTAAAAATACACAAACCTGTTATGGACAGCATTAACCAACAACAACCCGAAGATAATTTTGAGAACCTGGAAGGCAACGAAGCCTGGAAAAAACTGAAGGAGATGGCAGAAGGCAGCAGTTGCTTTTTTTGCAGCAATATTAAAACCGGGCTGCCTTTTTCTACCCGCCCTATGTCACCCCAAAAAATAGATGATAACGGCGACTTATGGTTCCTGAGCGCTAACGACAGCCACAAAAATGCCGAAATATTGGTAGACCCAATGGTTCAACTGCTGTTCCAGGGTTCTAAATACTCCGACTTCCTGAACGTTTACGGCATAGCCGAAGTAAGCGCCGACAAAGAAAATATAAAGGAATTATGGCAACCGATATTAAAAGTCTGGTTCACCGAAGGGGTAGATGACCCGCGTATCTCGGTAATAAAAGTAAGCCCCACACAAGGCTACTACTGGGATAACAAGCACGGCAATGCCGTAGCGTTTGTTAAACAGTTGGTAGGCGCTGCCATCGGCAAAACGTTTGATGATTCGATAGAAGGTAAACTTCAACCCTAAAATACTGTTGATAAGGCTGGCCGGATAACTCAATCTTTAGATAAGCTCTAATCATCCGGTTGGCCTATTCAACTTTAAATATGTAATCCTGCCATAGGCCACACTATTTGCTTGATAAACTGCTCATGAAAAAGCAAAGGCATCGGCACAATGAGCCAAAAGAATACCCACATACGTGCCACCCATTTGTTCTTCAAAAACAATATTCCTTTACCTGCCAATAATTTCTCCACTAAAACAAGCAGCCCTTGTATCACAAAATATAAGGTAGGTAGCCCATAACCGCTATTCACAGGTAGGCTCAGCGCTAACTCGTGCAATAAGCCGGAGAATATAAAGGAAACCATCAATGCTACTACTGCGCCAACTTTACTTTTTAAGGGACGGAATATGGCTACGGATGTCATCTCGCTGAACGCGACGTTCCAGCGTTTGCTCCAGAGTTCGGTAAGGCTAAGCGCTTTTGCGGGTTGGCGAAACAAGTAATAGGTATTAACGCCCGAGAAACGCCACATCCCTGCGCTGATGCCAAGCAACCCAAAATGCAAGATCAAGCTTAAAGCGGCCAATAGTATTGGCGTTACCAGCATACACGTTAACTCACCGTTCAAATGCAGCCGAACAATGCCGTGCGCCAAAACGATCAATAACGCCCCGGCAATAACTCTGCTAATGCCAAAGCGCACCATTGGCCAGGCACCGGGTAACGCTTTTTCGCCCAGTGTTTCGAAAGGTTGGGCACGCATGCCTACCCAGCCTATGGCGTAAGTAAGCCATTGTTTAAATGTGAGTGTAAGCGGTTTATGTTTGTATCCTTCTGCTACCGCTATTACTTTCATGCCGCTAAAAGTAGTTGCAATAATGGTCAGCATTCTCAGGATCGGGTGCTCGTTGATGAACAAATAATAAACGCCGGTGATGCTCCCGGCAAGCATGAGCCAACCTGCAAAAACCAGCTTCTGTTTAATAAAAACATATCCAATTAGCACTACCGCCAAATTGATGAGCACAAAACATAGCAGATGAACTATTAACTGCGTATCCATCCTGTTTAAAAATTTAAGTAAAACACCCAACTGTAAGTTAGGCTAAGCACTATAAACAATGTAGTTAAAACTACCTCTGCCAACAAGTTAAACCCTCCTTTCGGGAAAGCGCTCCTGTCGAAGTAAAAGAATTGAGTAAGCACTCTTGATATCCAGTAAACTGCAATAAAACCGGTGAGCAGTGCCGCCAACAGGGAGCCGTTAAGCAGGTCACCGGCCGCAAAAAAAGACACAAGGCCCAGGCACAGGTTTATTACTAAAATGTAAGCTCCATGAACCCAAACCATTTGTTTGACAACGGTTTTTAACTTCGCCAGTTCAGGTTTCCAACCCAATACTTTTGGTATGGCCACGCTGACAACGGCAAGCACTATTTGCGCCAAACCCGCCAATTGCAGTAATTGATGTGCTAATACTTTATCCATCATGTTCGTTATTTAACACTACAAATATATAATTATTATTCTGAACTTTCAAAATATATTGAAAGTTAAGTGCGCAATTGAACTGTTCTTAAATGAGAAGCCCCGCAACTTCAATAGTGCAGGGCTTCCGGCCTAATCTCTAACCGCTATTTCAAATACTTATCGTACCATTTAATATACCGCTCCACCCTATCAACCTGGTAGCTTGGTATGCTGATGCCGTGGTTTTGGTTGGGGTATAATACCAACTCGGCAGGTACGCCAAGCGATTTTAACGCCTGGTACATCTGCTCGCTTCCGGCGGTTGGTACGTTAAAATCTTTTAAGCCCGACATAAACAACACAGGTGTTTTTATCCTGTCGGCATGCAGGAAGGGGTACGATATCTTGTTATAAACATCAATATTTTTCCAGGGTTGGCCCAGTTCGTTATCGTATTGCAGGATGTATTGGTCGATACCATAGTTAGCTATTTGCAGGGCGCTGCCGGCACCGCTCGCCGCGGCCTTAAACCGCGTATCGCTGGCAATCAAAAAGTCGGTAGTGATACCGCCGTAGCTCCAGCCGCCTACGCCCAGTTTATCGGGGTCAGCAATGCCTTGCTTCACCAATTCGTCTACCGCCCCATGCAAGTCTATCACCTCTTTATTACCCCAATCTGCGGCGATCGCTTTGGTGTAATCTATCCCTCTGCCCGAGCTACCCCGATAGTTTACTGCTGCTACCGCATAACCCGCGCTGGCCAATACCTGGCAGGTGCCATCAAAGCTGTAATCGTCCTGCCCTACCGGGCCGCCATGTACAAATAGGATAAAAGGCATTTTTTTTGTGCTTGTGCTATCCGGCCTGTATAATACGCCCGATACTTTAGTGCCATCCTTACTGGTAGAGCGAAAACCGGTTACCTGCGCCAAAGTCACCTTACTCAGCCATTCCTGTTGCTGAAAGGTTAAGCGGCGCAATTTGCCGGCCTCTAAGGCGTAAATTTCGAAAGGTGTATTTGGGTTGCTCATCGTAATTACCCAGCTACCGGCACCCTGTGCGGCGATATCGCCCACGCTTACCTTACCCCGGGTAGCCGGGATGATGTTTATTTTTTTGCTCGCCAGTGTATAAGTAGCTGCATATCGCTCACGGTCGTCGTCTATCAAAAAAGCTATGCTTTTGCTGTCTTTGCTCCAATCGGGGCTATCGGCGGGGCGGTCCAGCTCTTTAGTCAGTAGCTTATTATCGCTGCCATCAGCATTCATCAAGCAAAGAATATTCTGGTCATACATATTATACCCTTCGCTATCCTGGCGCAGGTAGGCAATATATTTGCCATCGGGACTGTACTTCGGACTTACATCGTGCCCTTTCCAGGTGGTAAGTTGTTTTACAGCGCCGTTTGCTTTAGCCTCCACCACAAAAATGTCGCTGTTTTCGCTCCGGTCGGGGTCTGTGTCATGGTTGCTTACAAACACAATGCTCTTGCCATCCGGTGACCATGTGGGCGAGCCTTCGTCGAAATTACCCTTCGTTAAGGTATCCAGCTTTTTGGTATTGATGTCGAAAATGTATAAATGGTTATGGTCGTGTTCCAGGTAGCCCTGGTAATCCTGTTTAAAATGGTAGCGGTCTACCACAATAGGCTTTGGAGTTTTTGGCGCCTCTTTACCTTTATTATCGGGGTCGCCTATTACCATAACCACCTTGCCGCCATCCGGGCTCCATTCGTAATCGCCCAGGTCGCCTTTTATATCGGTTACCTTTTGGGCTTCGCCGCCGCGGCGGTCAAGCAGCCAAAGCTGCGACCCATTCTTCGATTCGCGCGACGACAAAAACGCCAGGTATTTGCCATCCGGGCTCCAACGCGCGCGGGACGCCGGTTCGGCACCATGTGTAAGCTGGATTGATGTTTTGCCATCCCAGCTTTGCATCCACAGGTGCGATATGCGCTTGTCCTTAGCAGTATCTACGGTAGAAACGCCATAGGCCACCCACTTCCCCTCAGGCGAAACCTGGGCATCGCTTACTGTTGGTATTTTATAAAAATCGGTAGGTTTAAACGGTTTTTTATCTGTTTGTGCAAATGCGGAAGTTGCCAGCGATGCAGCGAAAAGCAGCGTAAGGTGTTTTTTCATATGACAGTATTAGATTGGGAGGTAATTTAGCGAAAAGAGGTTAGAGATTGAATGCAAAGCTTATTTTGTAACTAATATCTTACGCAAAGGCACGGAGGTGCAAAGAAAAAGAGCTTTGCCTTGCGGCCATTCCTTAAAAGGAACGGTAATGAAGGTGGGGGAACTGGAATACAAACCGCCACCCGCCTTCATTGCCGTTCGGCTTCAGCCAACGGTAAGCCAATAAATAGGATAATTATATCACCCCCGCCTTCTCCAACTCAACCTGCATTTGTTGTTGCAAACTCAAGGCCTCAGCCCTGGCAGCTTCGGCAAAGTCTTCGCCATTGCTGGCGTAAATGATAGAACGCGATGCGTTTACAATAAGCCCGCAATCAGCCGTCATGCCGTATTTGCACACATCTTCCAGGCTGCCGCCCTGCGCGCCCACGCCGGGCACCAGCAAAAAGTTATCGGGGGCGTACTTACGGATGTTGGTAAACTCGGTGCTTTTGGTAGCCCCCACTACAAACATCAGCCTATCGGCACCTGCCCAGGTATTGGCCTTTTGTATCACAGTTTCGTAAAGGTAGCCCTCGCCGGTGTTGAGGTACTGGAAATCCTTACTCCCTACCGATGAAGTAAGCGCCAGGATGATCACCCATTTGCCATCGTACTTTAAGTAAGGCGTAACACTGTCGTTACCCATATAAGGGGTTACGGTAATAGCATCAAAGCCCATCCCGGTTACATCTTCGTTAAAAAAAGCTTTGGCGTAATTGTCGGATGTGTTGCCTATATCGCCGCGTTTGGCATCAATAATAGATAAGCAATCCTTTGGCAGGTACTCGTATGTAGATATTAAGCTTTGCAAACCCGCCATGCCCCGGCTTTCGTAAAACGCTGCATTTGGTTTATATGCGATGCACAAATCCTTTGTAGCATCAATAATGCGTTTGTTGAATTCGAAGGCCGGATCGGGGTATTCTTTCAGGAATTCGGGAATTTTTTCCACATCCGTATCTAATCCCACACATAAAAAAGTTTTCTTTTGTTTTATTTGACCGATAAGCTGTTGGCGGGATATCATGCAAGGGTATTTTAATTAATGCCAAAAGTCTAAAAAAATATGCTAATGATGTTATTTTTTTATTAAATTTGCATTTTAAGAATATTTCATTAAAATTGCATTGTTATCCCCTGCATTTTCTTGCATTCAAGAAACAATTTTTATCACCACGTCATTATTTCTGATACTTGCCTGGCTTAAATATTGCATATGCAGGGTTGCAAAACAATCTTTCAACTAAAAAATCCTTTTGAACTATAATTCATATCATGTCTGATACAATCGAATTGAACGACAAACTCGTTTCTGAGTTGCGCGACATTGCCAAAAGTTTGGGTATTGCTACCGCTGATGAGCTACGTAAAGCACAGCTGATCACCGCAATAGTTGAGCAACAGCAACTAATAGAAGCCGCCAGGAACCAACAGAGCATCGTTGAAAATAATTACGCTCCAAAAACTGCTCCCGCAGAAACTGCAGCGCCCGAAGCCGAAGAAAAAACACGTAAAAGAACCCGTGTAGTAAAAACAAAAAACCAACCAAGGGTAGAAGTACCTTTAAATGATACCAACCTATTTGAGCAGGAAGAGGACGAGTTGGAAAACAACAACCGTGGCAACAACACCCCTGCTGTTTCGGCCATAACCACCGAAACCGAAGAAGAGCAGGCCATAAGGGCCGAGCAATTGCCTGCCACAGAAGGCCGCCCGCAAAAATTTGAGCGCCGTGTTAACAATACAGGCAACGGCCCCGCCCAGAAAAACCAGGAGCCTGCCATTAACCTCGATTTTGACAACGTAATTGTAAACGAAGGCGTGCTGGAAATTATGCCTGATGGCTATGGGTTCCTGCGTTCGTCTGATTACAACTACTTAACATCTCCGGATGATATATATGTATCGCAATCGCAAATAAAATTGTTCGGCTTAAAAACCGGTGATACTGTTCGCGGCAGCATACGCCCGCCAAAAGAAGGCGAAAAATATTTCCCTTTGGTACGGGTAGAAGCCATTAACGGCCGTATACCTGCCGAAGTGCGCGACCGTGTACCTTTCGACCACTTAACCCCGCTTTTCCCATCGGAAAAATTGAGCCTGTTTACTGATGCCGGTAATTATTCTACCCGTATTATGGACCTGTTCTCTCCTATTGGTAAAGGCCAGCGTGGTTTAATTGTTGCGCAGCCAAAAACAGGTAAAACCATGCTGCTGAAGGATGTTGCCAACGCGATAGCCAAAAACCACCCCGAAGTTTACCTGATCATATTACTGATTGATGAACGCCCCGAGGAGGTTACCGATATGGCCCGCAGCGTACGCGCCGAAGTAGTATCGTCAACCTTTGACGAGCCGGCAGAGCGCCACGTAAAAATTGCCAATATTGTATTAGAGAAAGCAAAACGCATGGTAGAGTGCGGGCACGATGTAGTTATCCTGCTGGATTCTATCACCCGTTTAGCACGTGCATATAACACCGTAGCCCCTGCATCCGGTAAAATATTATCGGGTGGTGTGGATGCCAACGCATTGCACAAGCCAAAACGCTTTTTTGGTGCGGCCCGTAACATCGAAGACGGCGGTTCGTTAACCATCATTGCAACGGCATTAACCGAAACCGGTTCTAAAATGGATGAGGTTATTTTTGAAGAGTTTAAAGGTACCGGTAATATGGAGTTGCAGTTGGATCGTAAACTATCTAACAAACGTATATTCCCGGCAATCGATATCACTGCATCGAGCACCCGTCGTGATGACCTATTGCTTGACCGCGACACATTACAGCGCATATGGATACTGCGTAACCACCTTGCCGATATGAATTCTCAGGAGAGCATGGAGTTTTTACAGGCCCAGATAAGGGGTACAAAAACCAACGAAGAGTTCCTGATTTCGATGAATTCATAATATATTGATGTATATGGAGTTATAATTTAGCACAATGTTAATTTATAACTCCATGTTTTTTATAAAAATAATGATACCTTCATAACCAATTATGAGGCGGCGAGTAAAAAAACACCTTCCGAATGCTATTACATGCGCAAACCTGTTTAGCGGGTGCGTAGGAATCGTTTTCGCTTTTCAGGATAACCTGGTAATAGCAGCTTATGCCATTTTTTTGGCAGCTATTTTTGATTTTTTCGATGGTTTCGCATCCAGGGTGTTAAATTCAACATCCTGCATCGGTAAAGACCTCGATTCTCTGTCGGATATGGTAAGCTTCGGCGTATTGCCT
>NZ_CAMLOV010000199.1 GCF_946481715.1 uncultured Mucilaginibacter sp.
CGACCTCAATTATTTGAAACAAAATGGGAGTGTTTTTCGTAAATGGAGGTCAGGCGGTATTCCGAAGGTTTATTTAATAAAGGATGGATGCCGCCGCACCCTACTTTCTATTGTAAACGGAAGCTTTTTATTGCCCTTGGTAATTATGATCCCGAATTTGGCACCGCCGCAGATTATGAATTGATGTTGCGTTTCATTCATGTTAATAAAGCATCGGTTTTTTATCTTAAAAAGGTTGTTGTTAACATGTTTATGGGCGGTGTTAGTAACAATAGCTATAAGGGGCGCTTGAAAGTATTATTTTTGGACTTGAAAGCGATGCGGAAAAATGCTATTTCTAATCCTTTTGTGACCCTAATTTATAAGCGTTTAGTAAAGCTTAAGCAATTTTTATAATTGAAAAGAAATATATTATATTTGCAATAATGCATCCATATAAGTGCCCCCTCACAACATATACATGCCAGAATATTTAAATATATATTATATATACTTCATTTTGATAGTGGTATTTTCAGTTTTGATTACACTGCTGTCTATCCCCTCTATATTGCATGTGGCGCGTACCCGGCATTTATATGATGATGTTGGCCATTTTCGTAAACAGCACGATCATGGTATTCCGCGTTTGGGTGGAGTAGCAATCTTTGCCAGCTTTACCATCACGATGCTGGTTTTTAGCATGGTTGATAAAACGTTGCCCGTTAGCTACCTGCTTACATCAAGCATTGTGTTGTTCGCTATGGGGCTAAAGGATGATCTCTCCGGCGTAAATTCAAGCACCAAGTTTTTGATTCAATTTTTTGTGGCGGCCATACTTGTTTTGCTCGGCGATATACGCTTTACCAGTATGTATGGCATTTTTGGAGTGTATGACATTAGTTACTTGGTAAGCGCCATCGTATCTATACTGTTTATAATGCTTATAGTAAATGCATTTAACCTTATAGATGGTATCGACGGGCTTGCGGGTGCAACATGTGTTGTAGTAAACGGGACGTTTACCATTTTATTCATCTATATAAAACACTACGAACTTGCAGCAATTTCGCTTGCTATCGTCGGGGCCATATTAGGCTTTTTAAGGTATAACCTTACCCCGGCAAAAATATTTATGGGTGATACAGGCTCATTATTGATAGGGCTTATCTCCGCTATCATGGCGGTTAAATTTATTGAGGTAAATAAAATCACGCATCAAAGCAACTCCGGCTTTTACTCGGCACCGGCACTTGCATTTGCCATATTGATCGGGCCGATATTTGATACCCTAAGAGTTTTTATTTTAAGGCTTTTAAAAGGCGGATCGCCATTTATTGCGGATCGTAACCACATCCACCACCGGGTATTGCGTTTGGGTTTTACCCATTTACAAACTACACTGATATTGGTAGGCATCAATATAATTACTATTGTGATGGTGCTGCTTTTTAGCGAGTTGGGCAATTTTGCGCTAATGGCGCTTATTTTTATCAACTCCCTTGTGTTTAATTGGGGCGTTACTATATGCCTGCGTAATAAAGAGCGCGAAGGCTTTGCACTACGCAACCTGTTTGCGTAAAATGGCCGTTTATAATTTTTCTCAATTTTAATTTTATTTAGTTTTGCACCCTTAATTTTTACAATTATGAGGATCGCAATCAATGGTTTCGGGCGTATCGGTCGCATTTTTTTACGAACAATACTGCTCAAAGATAATATTGAAGTTGTTGCTATCAACGACCTTACCGACACAGCAACTCTCACCCATCTTTTTAAATACGACTCCGTGCATCGCGGTTTTAAGGGTACGGTCGCATTTACCACCGACTGCTTGCTTATAAACGGCAAAACAATAAAAGTTTATCAGCAAAAAGACCCCGCTGCCTTACCCTGGGCCGAATTGGATATAGACCTTGTGATAGAATCAACCGGCAAATTCATATCCGCAGAAGGCGCCCATAAACACCTTACAGCAGGGGCAAAACAGGTAATCATATCAGCCCCGCCAAGCGACAGAAGTGTGCCAACCATTGTATTAGGGGTTAACGATGAGAAGATAAATTTACACTCGCCTATATTATCCAATGCGTCCTGTACCACTAATAACGTAGCCGCGATGGTGAAAATACTGGATGACAACTGGGGAATAACCGATGGCTATATTACCACCGTACACTCCATGACTGGCGACCAGAACCTGCATGATGCACCGCATAAGGACCTGCGCAGGGCAAGGGCGGCATCGGCATCTATCATTCCAACAACAACGGGAGCGGCAAAGGCCATCACCAATATTTTCCCGCATCTGGAGGGTAGGTTGGGCGGCGCAGGTATCCGCGTCCCTGTTTTAAATGGTTCCTTAACGGATTTTACCTGCAGCCTTAAAACTATCCCAACAGTAGAAGAGATAAATGCAGCGTTTAGGGCAGCCGCTTACGGGCCTATGAAAACCATCCTGGAATATACTGAGGACCCTATAGTATCAACAGATATTTTGGGTAACCCGCATAGTTGTATTTTTGATGCACAGCTAACATCCGTTGTTGGCGGGCTGGTAAAGGTAGTTGGCTGGTACGACAACGAGATGGGATACTCCAGCCGCCTGGCAGACTTGGTGAAAAAAATAAGCTTGCTTAACAAATGATAAAATTTATCACCGGCGATGATGTGCTGCCCCTTCGTAACGATGTGTTACGCGAAGGCAGGCTTACGCTCGAGGAATGCCGCTTTCATAATGATGATGCAGAAGGCGCGTTCCATTTGGGTTATTATTTAGGGAATGAATTGGTTTGTATAGCGTCCTTTCACCCAATAAATTATACAGGTTATGAAGGCAGGGCTTACCAGTTGCGCGGCATGGCAACCGCGCCGGGCCACAGGGGCAAGGGAATAGGCAACCGATTAGTAAACTTTGCCATAACCTATCTGCGCGGGCAAAAGGTAAATTACGTGTGGTGCAACGCCAGAAAAGTGGCAGTACAGTTTTATATGGGTACGGGTTTTGAGGTAATATCGCCGGTGTTTGATGTACCCGGTATAGGGTTGCATTATGTAATGTATGTTAAGATACAATAAATTTTTAAGCTAAAACCTGCACCTTTTTAACTTTAGGGTTGGCTTTTCTAATAAAATTGCTCAATTTGCGCCCCATTCATCAATCATGCTTTTATATATGAAAACAGTAGATCAGATAACTTTCAACGGTAAAAAAGCCCTTATCCGTGTAGATTTTAACGTTCCTCTTGATAAAGACTATAACATTACCGATGATAACCGGATGACCGCCGCATTGCCTACCATCAAGAAAATTTTAACTGATGGCGGAGCCGTTATATTGATGTCGCACCTCGGCAGGCCAAAAAATGGCCCTACCGAAGAATTTTCGTTAAAACACATTGTGCCGCATCTGTCAGATCTGTTGGGCCAGCAAGTTCAGTTTGCGGGTGATTGCATTGGGGCTGAAGCCGTTGAAAAAGCAAAGGCTTTAGATAAGGGCGAAGTTTTATTGTTAGAAAACCTGCGTTTTTACAAAGAAGAAGAAAAAGGCAATGTGGAATTTGCCGAAAAACTCTCTAAATTAGGAGATATATATGTAAACGACGCGTTCGGTACCGCTCACCGGGCACATGCTTCTACCGCTATTATCGCACAGTTCTTCCCCGAAGCGAAATATTTTGGTTACCTGATGGCGGCCGAATTAACTAACGCCGAAAAAATATTAAATGGTGCTGCAAAACCATTTACGGCTATTATGGGTGGCTCGAAGGTATCGGATAAGATAGAATTGATTGAAAAATTATTAGATAAGGTGGATAACCTCATCATCGGTGGCGGTATGGCTTACACTTTTGCAAAAGCAGATGGCGGCAGCATTGGTACCTCTTTGGTCGAAGCAGACAAGCTGGACCTTGCGCTTAGCCTGGTTAAAAAGGCCAAAGAAAAAGGCGTAAACCTTTTACTGCCTGTGGATAACATTACTGCCGATGCCTTCTCGAACGATGCGAATACAGGCATAGCCAAAACAGGCGAGATACCTGATGGCTGGATGGGATTGGATATCGGCCCCGAAACTGTTAAAATATTTAGTAAAGTTGTAGAGGAATCAAAAACCATCCTTTGGAATGGCCCCATGGGCGTTTTTGAGATGGAAAAGTTCCTGATAGGCACTAAAGCCGTTGCAGAGGCTGTTGCCAAGGCAACTGACAATGGCGCATTCTCCTTAATTGGCGGAGGCGACTCAGCAGCAGCAGTAGCTAAATTTGATATGGTTGATGATGTGAGTTATGTATCAACCGGCGGCGGTGCTTTGCTGGAATATATGGAAGGTAAAGAACTACCCGGCGTAAAGGCAATCAACGAATAAGCAACTTTTCGATATATAAAGGGCAATCATTTAAGTGGTTGCCTTTTTTGTTTAAAATCTATATTATTAGATATGGTAAGAAGAAATTGGCATATGCTACCGTTATTGTTGCTATTAGCAGCAGGCGCTTGTAATAACGTTGAAAAAAATAAAACCACCGGCGTTCAGGCCGTAACCCTAAAAACAGACGATAAAAAGTTCCTGGCCTTGAAGGATACTGCGCAAGCCCAGATACAAACTTTTATTGATAGCCTGAAGCCACATGCACTCGACAGCAATTACCGATTCCTGGTGAAGTCGGATTTTGTGGACGGGAAAGAGCACGAACATATGTGGAGTGTGGTTTACAAATACACCGACGAGAAGTTTACCGGCATTTTTGCCGACTCAGCATTATATCTAAAGAACATTAAACCGGGTGACCAGGTGCTGATAAAGAAAAGCGATGTGGAAGATTGGGCCATATACGATTATCTGCATAATAAAGATATGGGTAATTTCTCAGATAAGTACCTACGCAGCCGGAAGAAAGCCGGCGAATGAGCCTCAACGTAACATATTTGTATCAGCCCCAAAATTTAGGGGCTTTTTTGTTTTATTACGTACTTTTAAAGCGATATTAGAATAGCCCATGAAAAAAACGCTCCTTATTGCTTTCAGTGTTCTCCTTTTAGGTTTCACCTCATTGGCGCAGAGTGATGCTGCTTATATAAAAGACAACTACATTAAGTTTGAGTATGAAGTGCCGATGCGCGATGGCAAAAAGCTGTTTACATCGGTATATGCACCTAAAGACCAAACCAAAAAGTACCCCATTATGATGGACCGCACTTGCTACAGCGTTGCGCCATACGGGGTAGATAAATATAAAGGCAGCCTTGGTCCTTCACCGCACTTTATGAAGGATGGCTACATTTTTGTTTACCAGGATGTACGCGGCCGATGGATGAGCGAGGGCATTTATGAGGAGATGACCCCCGAAAAGGAAGTGCATAAAACCAATAAGGATGTGGATGAGGGCACCGACACCTATGATACTATAGACTGGCTGCTGAAAAACCTGCCTAACAACAGTGGCAAGGTAGGGGTGTGGGGCATATCCTATCCGGGTTTTTACACCACTACGGCTTTGCTGAGCCGTCACCCGGCGTTAGTTGCTGCCTCGCCACAGGCGCCGATTGCCGACCTTTGGCGCGATGATGGCTGGCACAACGGTGCCTTTATGTTGGTTGCTAACTTTGGCTTTTACCCCGGGTTTACTAACAGGCAGGATGATAAGCCGACACAGCGCCGTGGCGGCCGCTTTAACCCCGGTACCAATGATGGTTACAAGTTTTTTATGGATATGGGGTCGATGAAGAATACTAACGATAAGTATTTTAAGGACACCATCCGCCTGTGGAACGAGATGATGGACCACCCCAATTACGACCAGCACTGGAAAGACCGTAATGTATTAACCCACCTGCACGATATTAAAACTGCGGTATTGGTTACCGGTGGCTGGTACGATGCAGAAGACCTTTATGGTGCAATAAATACCTATAAAACCTTAGCGCAAAAGAACCCTGCCACACCCATTTACTTTGCCATGGGTCCATGGGTGCACGGTGGCTGGGCGCGCGGCAACGGCGATCACCTTGGCGATGTGAGCTTTGGCGGACCAACAGGACCGTATTACAGGGATAAAATTGAGTTCGCCTTCTTTAGCCATTACCTGAAAGGTACGCCTTTAGATATTCCGAAAGTTTCCACTTTTCAAACCGGGGTAAACCAATGGAAGAGCTATAATACCTGGCCGCCAAAAGAAGCCGAAGAGAAGAACCTTTACCTCCTGCCGGGCGGTAAACTATCCTTTAGTGCGCCAACAGCCGCTACAGACGACTATAAAGAGTGGGTATCAGACCCTATGAACCCTGTGCCATTTATTGATGGTATCGACTTTGATATGAAGCGGGAGTACATGACCGCCGACAACCGATTTGCTGAAAAGCGCCCGGATGTACTCACCTATAAAACAGAAGTGCTTGATAACGACGTAACTATCGCCGGCAATATTTGGGCAAACCTTAAGTTCCGCACCACGGGTACCGATGCTGACCTTATAGTAAAAGTGCTGGATGTATACCCCGATACTGCTGCCAACAACCAGTTCACCGGTAAGGATATAACCATGGCCGGTTACGAGCAAATGGTACGCAGCGAGCCCATCCGCGGCAAGTTCCGCAACAGCTTTGAGAAGCCCGAGCCGTTTGTGCCGGGCAAGGTAACCCCTGTAAACTTCGAATTGCAGGATGTGTTGCACACCTTTAAAAAAGGGCACCGTATTATGGTGCAAATTCAAAGCACCTGGTTCCCGCTGATCGATAGGACCACCCAGCAATTCCAGGATATTATGAAGGCTAAGGATACCGATTTTAAAAAGGAGTCCCACCGGGTATATAGCTCCAAAGCCCATCCGAGCTTTTTGAAAGTTAGGGTGATGGGCAATATGTAAAGAAAAAATCGCAAGCAATTGATTGTTAGTTAATTAACTAATTGTTAAGTGCAAGAATATGTAAATTTTGGCGCTTTTGGTATTTGCTTGCCTGCCAAATTGGGGTTTTTGAACAATAATAAGCAAATTTTTGCCTGTGTGACGCGGCTTGCTTATTAGTTAAGCCGGCTTGCATGGCAATCCGAATAACCGCAGGCGGCGGTTGTTTATCAAGTGCAGAAAAATATTACCGGCAGTATCTTGTTCGGTAACGAATTGCCGTTATAAATAAAATGGTCACTATCCAAACTTATCAACCGAAGCTCTTAAGCGCTTTTATCAAATCGTTTTGGTATTTGGAGGTTGGCGATGCCCATCCCTATGATGAAGATATCCTGCCCGACGGGCATACCGAGATCATTTTCCATTTAAGCGGAAATGACGCTAAAAGAAAAGAACGATCGGGCGTATGGGTGCCCGAGCCGGATTGTTTTATTGCTGCCCAAACCTTAACCAGTTACAAACTCCATTTATCGGCAGGGGCAAAGCTCTATGGCATCAGGTTTTATCCTCATACCTTGTATATGTTGCTTGGGGTGCCGATGGATGAATTAAAATCCGGCACTGTGCAATTAACAGACGTTTTGCCCGCTATGCCGTTTTGGAACTGTATAGCCAATACGCCCGGAAATACCTTCCAAAACCTCGAGCGGTATTTAACACAATCTTTTGCCGGCCGGGTAGCCAATCATAGCGGTTTTAATTACGTAGCCCATTCGGTTGGCACTATACTGCAAGCCAACGGCATGGTGAAAGTAAAGGGGCTGGTTGCCGATTGTGGCATCTCGGCCAAGTATCATGATACACTTTTTAAAAAATTCACCGGCATAACGCCCAGGGTACTCTCCAGCATGGTACGGCTCAATAATTTTATCTCTTACAGCAATAAGCACCCCGATAAAACTTATACCGAATGTGCCTATGCTACGGGTTATTACGACCAATCGCACCTAATTAAAGCATTTCAGCAATTTGGCACATCCTCGCCCCATAAGTACTTTGAAGGCAACACGCACATTGGCGAGCGGTTTGCATTTTTGTAGTACGTTTTTTTACAATTTTTGCTAAGCCCCGGCTGATAGTTTTGAAAAAAACATAAGCCATGAAATTTCGCTCACTAATTTTCTTTCTTTTTTTGATGAATACCGCAGTGTTTGCGCAGCAAGGCGGCATCGCTCATTTTTCGGTTTGGAAACCCAAAGCGGAACAATCGGCAAAGTTTGCGGCCGGCTATAAACAGCATTTGCAATGGCATACGGCTAATCACGATAACTGGAATTGGTATGGCTGGTATATTGTATCGGGGTCGCGCTTTGGGCAGTTTATTGATGCCACGGTAGGGCACAACTGGGGCGACTTCGACAACCCGGTTAACCCATCGGGAGATGGCGCAGATAACGGGCTGCATACCGACCCTTTTGGCGATTACCTCGGCTCATATAAGTTAGTCGCGCTGCCTTCTGCCGATAGCGGGGACAACCGGGCGCTAAAGGCAAAACTCCTGAAAATGTACACCATTACCGTAAGCGATGCCGCTGCCGCTGCAAAGCTTTTACAAAAGGCCATCACGCTTTACAGGAAACAAAACCCCGTGCTACAGTTGCAGGCGTATAAGCTTGCAGATGGTGGCGAGCTGCGGCAGTTCACCGTATTTGTTGGCGCAGATAGCTATGCCGAGCTTGGGCGCAGCGTAGATTTCCAGGCCGAATTGATTAACGGTACCGGCAGCATTATTACGTCCATAACAGCCGAAACCTTAATTTTTAAAGCGGATATGAGCATTAATATAAAATAGTTTATGGGATTGTGTAGTTTTATACTGCCTTGCTTAGTCAGGGAAGCACGATGCGCCACGATTTTTTTATGATAAAACACCTATTTTTTATTGCCGCATTAATAATAACCATAAATGCTGCCGCGCAAACCAAAATAGAAAACGATGTAAAATACCAAAGCGTTAGCCTGCCAAAGGACGACAGTGCCTTTTTGGCGTTAAAAGATACCGCGCAAAAACACCTTCCGGAATTTATCAATAGCTTAACAAAAAACGGTGTAGCAAGTGGCTTTCGTTTCGTGGTAAAATCCGACTTTGCAGAAAAAGGCGAACACGAACACATGTGGTCGGAAGTGTATGCTTACAAAGACGGCGTCTTCAAAGCAATTTTTGTCGATTCTCCTTTTACTATCAAGAATATAAAGACCGGGGACAAGGTAACCATCGGTGGTATGGATATAGAAGACTGGGCTATTTTTAACCCCAAAGACGAGGTAATAGCCGGGAATTTTTCCGAAAAATATTTAAAAAGCAAAGAGTGATAGCCGCGGCCCATGGAGCTTGCCATTCCCTACATCCACATCAACACCGCCACCAAAGCAATCGCCGCGGGCAACAATTGCTTTATTAAAATTCCTTTGCTGGCCGTTAGTCCACCATACAGCCCGGCCACCACAACACAGCTTAAAAAGAACATGGCCACATTTTTGGCCCATCCGGCATCG